>JADKZZ010000190.1 GCA_020848475.1 Chitinophagales bacterium
ACGAAATAATAAAATAGCGTCAGGATATTTTTGTTTTATCTTGTTGTATTGCGCCATTAATGGCGTTTCTTTCGCTTCCTTTTCTTTTGCCACGATTTTATCTATTTTTGTTTTTTGATTTGCGAAATTAAGGAAGCAAGAACTAGATGCTATTGCTTGTTTCACCAATTTTACAATGATGTAAAAATACAATTTATGCGTAAACTAAAATTAGACGAACTCAATAGATTATCCACAGCAGCATTTAAAGCAGCCGATAAAATACCATTGATTATTGTATTAGATAATATTAGAAGTGCTGCTAATATTGGCTCCGTTTTTCGAACCTGCGATGCGTTTTTAGTTGAAGCAATACATTTGGTAGGTATTTGCGCCAAGCCACCGAATCGCGATATTCAAAAATCAGCTTTAGGCGCTACGGAAACTGTCGATTGGCAATATTTTGAACATATTAAAGACAGTATAGCTGACTTGCGTAAAAATGGTTTTGAAATATTGACTGTTGAGCAATCTGATCAATCAACTATGTTGCACGATTTTCAACCCAAAACAGATAAAAAATATGCTTTGATTTTTGGTAATGAAGTAGAAGGCGTTTCTGATTTTGCCATTCAATATTGTGATACTTGCATAGAAATTCCACAATTTGGCATGAAACATTCTTTAAATATTGCTGTTTCTGCAGGCATCGTAATTTGGGACTTTGCAAGAAAAATCAAACTAGCTTAATCCATTGTGTGTTTAAATAAATCAAAAGTCGATTATAGCGTAATCCGCAAATTACACAGATGCATCAGCGTGTAATAATGCTTCTTGTTCTAATTTTACAAAATTTAAGCCGACTGCATATTCTCTGTCAAACAGCTTCAACAATTGGCGATAGGCAAATACATTGCTTATCCAGTCGATACCATTGACATCAATAATGACGTATTTATTTTCTGGATTTTGTTTGAAAAATTCGAAATACATTTTCTCTAATCTATTGAGATAAATCCGCGACATATTTTGTTCATACTCTCTGCCTCGTTTTCTGATATTGCGCATCAGCTGATCGGTGTCGGCATGTAAGTAAAAAATGATTTCAGGTTTTGGTAGTTTTTTATATACTTGATCAAAAAAGATTTTATATAATTTATACTCTTGCTTGCTCAAGTTGACTTTTGCGAATAACAAGCACTTTTTGAGCATGTAGTCTGTTACGGTGAAATTTGAAAATATATTCGGTTCGCTAAACATTCGCGTTAGCTGTTGATAGCGTTCAATCAAAAATGACATCTCTAATTGTAAAGCATATTTATTATTGTCTTCGTAAAATTTTGGTAAATACGGATTGTCTTCAAATGCTTCTAATATCAACTGTCCATGAAATTCTTCTGCTAATAGCGAGGCTAAGGTAGTTTTTCCTGCGCCAATATTTCCTTCTATGCTGATGAATTTATATATCATTTTGATACGTACACTTTCGTGTTTTTTATTGCTTAAAAATACTGACTTTAAGTGTATCTACACAATGCTTTGCCAAATCATCTATTGACTTTTGCAAAATAGGATGTGTATAACTTTTATTTAATTCGGAAAGAGGTTGTAAAGTGAAATTGCGTAAATGCAGCCTTGGATGCGGAATAATCAATTTTTTAGATGCGAATACAATGCTATCATAAAACAAAATATCAATATCTATGGTTCTTGCAGCAAAATGATTTTTATTTGTTCTGCCGAGTTTTTTTTCTATTTTTTGTAAGATACGAATAAGCTGCAAGGGTGTTTTTGAGGTAGAAATTAGCAAAGCTTGATTGAGATATTTTGGCTGATTTGATTTTCCCCAAGGTTCGGTTTCATACACAGCTGAAGTTTTTTCTATTTTTCCAGCTAATTGTTGTATAAAATAAGCTGCCAATAGCAAATGTTTTCTTCGATGTCCTTTATTTGAGCCTAATAATAAATAAACTGAGTGCAAGAGTAATATTTTTCCAATAATAACAACTAATTTTGAACTTTTTAAACCATTTTTATATTAATTATTTTAAATATTTTTCATGAGAAGTTTTCTTAAAACATTTTTTGCGTGCTTATTGGCATTTGGCTGCTTGTTTTTCTTCATTTTTGTGTTTCTAATTGGCGGCTTATTGAGTAGTGGCGATAAAACAGTTAAGACCGAATCTAACTCTATTTTGAATCTGACTTTAAAAGGTGAAATAACAGATAGAGCTTATAGCAATCCGTTTAGAAATATTAGTCCGATGGCTGCGCTTAGTGGCTCAATTTCTGATGCTTCAACGATTGGTCTATTTGAGCTGAAAGATGTGTTACAGTACGCAAAAAAAGATGACCATATAAAAGGCATTTATCTAAATTTAGATGAGATAGATGCAAGGCCTGCAACAATGTTTGAGCTACGCAAGGCTATTGAAGATTTTAAGACTTCCAAGAAATTAGTATATGCTTATTCCAATGCAACACCTGAAATAAATTTGTTAGTGAATACTGTTGCTGATAAATTTTACATCAATCCTGTTGGTGGCTGCGATTTCGATGGTTTTGCTATGCAAATGGATTATTTAAAAGGCTTGATGGATAAACTAGGAATCGATTTTAAAGTGTTTTATGTAGGTGAATTTAAAAGTGCAACAGAAAGTTACAGACGTGCAGATATGAGTCCGGAAGATAGACTACAACGCACTGAATTATTAAATGATATTTCTGGTGATTATTTGAATCAAGTTGCTCAATCGACAAAAGTTGGCGTTGATTCTTTGAAAGCCATGCAAAATAATCTTTCTGTGATGGATGCAGCGTCGGCAGTGCAATATAAATTAGCCAATGCGCTTAGGTATGAAGATGAAGTAAAAGATGAGTTGAAAGAAAGATTGGGCTATAAAAAAAGCGATGATTTAAATATGATATCGTATAACGATTATAAATCTATTGTGAAAGATAAAACGACAAAAAGTAATGATAATAAAATTGCGGTGCTTTTTGCAGAAGGAGAAATCAATGATAGCAAATCAGATGATGGTGTTGTTGGCGGAGAAGCTTATGTTAAAACGATTCAAAAATTAACAGCAGATAAAAGTATAAAAGGTGTTGTGTTGCGTGTCAATTCGCCAGGTGGAAGTGCGTTTGCCTCTGAGCAAATTCATCATGCCTTAATGCAGCTTAAAGCCAAAAAACCACTTGTCGTTTCTATGGGCGACTATGCTGCTTCTGGTGGTTATTATATTGCTGCGCCAGCAGATAAAATATTTGCTCAAGCCAATACAATTACTGGTTCTATTGGTATTTTCGGCCTTATTCCGAATATCAGAAAAGCACTAAATGAAAAAGTAGGCATTACTTTCGACGAAGTAAAAACGGCAGAACATGCCAATTTTTTCAATATGATTAATGATTGGGACGAACTGGAAACATCTACCGTGCAAAAGCATTTAGAAAAAGGCTATGCTACCTTTTTAGATAGAGTGGCCAAAGGTAGAAAAATGGATACTGCTGCAGTAAACAAAGTAGCACGTGGCCGTGTGTGGACAGGCCAAGATGCTTTAACAATTGGTTTAGTTGATGAAATTGGAGGCTTAGATGAAGCGATTATTGCCGTTAAAAAATTGGCTAAAATCACAGCTGCTGAACAAGTAAATTATCCTAAAAGCAAATCAGTTATGGAAAGTATAATGAGCGATTTGCTCGGAGAGAAAGAGAATGAACAAACAAAATTATTGAAAAGTATAACGCCACAATTGTTATTTTTCAAACAATTAGAACGCTTTCAATCATTAGGTGTTTATCAATATCGTTTACCATTTGATATGCAAGTTCGATAATTGCAATTTATATTTTACTAAATAAAAAATCGCATTGGAATTCCAATGCGATTTTTTATTTTTTTTCTTCTATCTTCTATCTTCTACCTCTTGATGCACCACGCTGAAAGCCACTCTTTCCCGGAAATGATTTTTTTGTTTTATCAAAATCTCCTTTAAAGTTGGAGCCACCTTTACCAAAGTTTTTCTTTTTTCCTGATGATGCTTTTTTTTCTTCTGACATACTAACCGTAATTTGCCTTCCCATTACTTCGCTGCCATCTAGCGCTTCGATTGCATTAAGTGCTTCGCCATCATTCGGCATCACTATAAAACCAAAGCCTTTATTTTGTCGTGTAATTTTATCGATGATAATTTTTACAGAACTCACTTCACCAAATTGTTCAAATAAAATTTGTAGTTCTTTTTCTTTTATTTTAAATGGCAAACTGCCAGCAAAAATATCCATATTGATTAATTTAGTATAAAGGTAGTTCTTTTATTTTTATTAAATAAAAATCCCGAGATAAACTCGGGACACACACTTCAAAAAAAATCAACCAATTAAGCTTTTATGGTTTGTAATATTCTGCCGAATTCCTCATAAGTTTTAAGCTTACTTAAGTTAGGATCATTTTCAGCTTTGTCGCGATTATTAAATCCTGATTTTACAGCTTCTTTTAATGCTTTCAATGCTTGAAACATTTCATTGGTTTGCGTAAGCGAACAAGCACGATTGTACATAATTTCTGCATATCTTGCTGCATTGGCTAATTTGTCTTTGTCAGACAAACTTTGATACGTGCTCAACCAAACGTCAATGGTTTTATTAGCATTGCCGTATTGTTTTGCGGCAATGTATTTTTCTGACATTTGTTGCATTTGCGCAGAGTACGTTTCAAATGTTGATGCGTTTAATGCTGGTTTTGCGATTGCGATAGAACAGGCGATGCCCATGGCTATCAAAAGTGATAACTTTTTCATGTGATTTTAGAATTAATGGTTAAAAATTAAAGTTTATTTAGTTTTATTTTATTGGTGTTAAAGACAAACAATATCTTACAATATTGTCTGCCATTAACATATTTTAATAATTAATCGATGGCGACGAGTTCTCCGTTGACCATTTTAAAAATATAATGTTCTCTGCTAAGTCTGTTTTCAAATATTTCTTGCATAGAATCATCTAATCTGATATTTGCATCTTCCAAACGCTCACGTGCAGCATCTAATTTTTCTTGTGCTTTATCAAGTGCTTCAGTGATGTCGCCATTATCATCTTCTATGTTAATTATAATTTTAGATGATGAACTAGTGTCGCCGTTTTTAATCACTACTTTATGGCTGCTTTTAGTTGCTGTTGGCGGCAATGGTGGCAAAGGAGGTACTGGTGGAATTATAGTTGAGCCATTGCGAATAGGTTCCCAGTTGATAGCAATTTTTCCCATGTTCATATATCCTTCTGTGCGCTCGTCCCAACGAATTACTTTTCCTTCAGGTACATACACTTTGATTTTCAATTTTTGATTTCTGTATTTGATTTTATTATCGTCAAATTGAATGTATGGATCGATTAATAATTTATTGTTGACTTGTCTGATGTTGTGCTTGAATGATGTTGCATTTATTACTGCATCTTTCATGTCTTTTCCGTTTGCAGCATATTCTTTTACAACAAAAAATGAATCGTTTCTGCTTGGATATACTTCTATTTCAACAGGAAATAAATTGTCTTCATGATCAGAAACAAACTCTAATAAGTCACTGACACCATTGATATTGATATTATCATAATCTTCATCTTGAATTTCAGGATTCATTGCAATTTGTAATGTGTCTGATTGATAAGCATAGTTCAGTGGATAGCTTTGAATAATTTTCTTTTTTTCTTGTACTAATTTCTTAGCATTATAGCCACTGATATTGAGCAATAAGATACCAAACAAGAACAATCCTAAAAGTGGAAATAATGTTTTTTTGTTTAATGGTTTTAAGGTTTTAGATAAAACATGAACGATAGCAAGAATACTGAAAATAATAGGAATGATACAAGCGAGCAATGCACCAATACCGAAAAACCAACCGTCAGAAGTATTTGTAAAGAAATAGCTATTGGCAACAGGAATACCGAATAATGCTAAGCAGGAAATCACAACTAAAGTGATGAGCAAACTAATGATGACAATGCTTCCAATTAAAATTGCACAAGCAATGCCAATCCATAATAATGCTTTAAAAAACAACATTATACCTGCACCAAAGAAGGCGATAATGCGATTAAAAAAGCCTTTTGATTTCACATCTATTTGTTCTTCGTTTATGTTTTTTACAATGTTGGATAAATTGATTGGCTCGCCTTTCATTTCCAATTTTTGCGCTGCTGTTTCCGCTTTTGGCATAATGAGACTCAATACTATATACACTATTATTGGAGAACCAAAACCTATGATGGTTAATCCGATAAAAAGTAAACGTAACCAAATCGCATCGTTAATACCAAAGTAAGCACTTAAACCAGCACAAACACCTGTAATCAAACCATTGTCGAAGTCGCGATACAATTTTTTACCGCCAACTTGATTTGTAAATTCTGTTTTTGTATTGCTATTATTATTACTTGTGTTATTGCTATTGTTTTGCGAATTTTCTTCATCAAACTCTTGTGGATTTCCCATTAAGTTGATTACTGTTGTCGCATCTTCTTTAGTAACAATATAGTTTTTGCCTTTTGCTAAAAATAATTCAGCAAAACGAGCTTCTATATCTCGGATTATTTCATCTTTATCAGATTCGTTTGCATAAAATGCACGAAGCGAATTGAAATAAGCGGAGAGTTGTTCGTACGCATCTTCATTAATATTGAAGATTTGTCCAGCCAGGTTTATATTAAATGTCTTAATCATGACGTTTTTTTTTAAGTTTAGTTGATTTTTGATTTTTTAAATGGAAATATTGTCTGCTTCTGGTTTAGAATAATGAGTGGCTTTATCTGCAGCTTCGGAAAGTTCATTCCAAGTTTGTTTTAACTCTTCCAAAGCTGTTTGACCTTCTAGCGTAAGTGTAAAGTATTTTCTAGGCGGACCAGATGTAGATTCTTTCCATTCATAAGTGAGCAATCCTGCATTTTTAAGGCGTGTTAATAATGGATAAACGGTCCCTTCCACTACGAGCATATTGGCGTTTTTTAATGCATCTAAAATATCAGATGCATACACCTCACCACGTGAAATGATACCGAGAATACAAAACTCCAATATGCCTTTTCGCATCTGTACTTTAGTATTTTCGATACTAAACGCTGAGCTTGATGTTGTTGTCATATTTGTAATTATTTTTAAATGTTAGTGATTATGTTGCTGCGTTGCATTGTTCTTATTTTGTTATCATCAACTTCATTGAGTACAACTTTCCAGGATTTATATTTTGACTATATGTTGCACTTTCAATAAATTTGACTACATTTTCTTTTGCCTCTTGGTTGTCGCTATTGATGTAAGTAATCATAGCTTTTCCATTTTCCTCGATGATGTAATCAACATCAACGACGCTAGGTGTGTAAGTGTTGTCAAGGTCTGTATTTTTATCAAACGAAGTAGCAAAATTTATTTTTTCTACCACTATTTCTTTTTGTGCTGCTTTTTCGCTTTTTATACTTTTAGCAGTTACGTTGTTTTCGAGTGCAGGTAACATTACGAATGTCAAGGCTGCGATAATTAAATTGTTCATAATTTTATTTTTTAATTGTTATACTTATTTATTTTACCAAGTAATTGATGATACAAAGATAAGTATAAAACAATGTATTGTGCAATACATAGTACTAATATTTAACATTAAAAAATCTAAATAATTGATAATCAATACTAAAAATTTTATTTAATTTTTGTTATTTATGCTAAATTGTAATAAAATTGTATTTTTTTAGCGTATTTTTGAATTATGAGACGAGTCAATCTTAGCATTATTTTTATTTTTTTCTTGCAATTTTTAGCAATTGACGCATTTTCTGCTGATGGAGAAGTCAATCATTCACCATATGATGTGGTGTATAATCATATTCATTTCTTGAAAAAAGGTAGTTATGATGAGCTCCAATCTGCTGCTTCTTTTGACATACCCAATAAAAAAAATCGCATAGATGCAGCGATTGCATTGAAAGAAATATTAGATGCTAAAATTGACCCATCAGCATTATTGAATAAAATACCAGATGATCCGAGCTTTACAGATTCTACCAGCAAACGCCATATTTACGTGCTATACGATAAATTACCGCAGGTTTATGTCGAGCTGAAAGGCAATAAATGGTATTATTCACAAGTTACTGTTGATGCATTACCACAATTACATCGTAAAATATTTCCATTTGGTACTAATATTTGGGCAAAATGGTTTCCTATTAAAAACAATAATGAATTTCTGAGATTATATACCTGGCAATGGATTGGAATCGGAATTATTTTATTAGCTTTTTTACTGTGTTTTACATTGCTTAAATATCTATTTAGATTTATTTTTCACAAGATTTTATTTAAGAAATACATCAATGAAATTAATGATATAGATAAACTGCGCACTAGTGCCAACTTGTTCTCTATCTGGATTGGATTTAAACTTTTCCAATTATTTATTCCGACTCTATTTATCAATCCAAAATATGCAATGCCTTTGATTACGGGTGTCAATTTTGTAGCAGCATCAATCATTGTTTTAGTGGTGTATAAATTGGTAGAACTAATTATTTTCTATTCCAAAAATTATGTGCAAAACACGGCAACACAATGGGACGACCAAATCGTAATGGTGCTTCAAAAATTCCTAAAATTTATCGTCATTTTTTTAGGTTTATTTTATGTGCTAAATACCTTAGATGTAAACATTGCTACCATTATTGCAGGTTTATCCGTCGGCGGTTTAGCCTTGGCATTAGCAGCACAAGATACTGTGAAAAACTTCATTGCTTCCGTGATGATTTTTATCGACAAGCCTTTTAAAATTGGCGATACAATTAAAGGCGATAATTTTGAAGGAGCTGTGCAAGAAGTTGGATTTCGTTCTACACGTATCAAAACGGCAGAAGACTCTTTGGTGTATATTGCTAATGCCAAATTATCCGAGATGATTATCGACAACAAAGGGTTTCGTGTCTTCAAAAAATATAAAACAGAATTAGCCATTGCTCATGCCACACCTTTATATAAGATTGAACAATTTGTTGCTGGTATTCGAACGATATTATTGAAATATCCTTATACTAAAAATTCAACGATTGATGTGTTTTTGTCAAATATTCAAAGTGCAGGTTTAAGCATTACACTAAGCTATACTTATAAAGTGTATAGCCAACGCGAAGAATTGCAACACAGAGAATTTATTCTGTTAAAAATAATTGCATTGGCTGAATTATTACAAATAAAACTTTTTGAAACTTCACCAGTGGTTTTAGCTAATATAGACAATAATAAATCTGATGAAAATATTGAATCCGTGAAACAAAAATTAGATCAGTTTTTTATAGATTTAGATACACAAATTTCTAAAACAAAATAATTGTTGCATGTATTTACAAATGTCTATTTCAACAATGTTGTAACTCCTTTCGTAAATCGTTTTGTTTGATTAAGTACGTCGTAATATTCTAATGTCCAAATATAATTATCGACTAATTGTGATTCGTTTTTGAATTCGCCATTCCAACCTATATCAATGCTGGTTGATTTAAAGACCAATTCACCCCATCTGTTAAATACTGAAAAGATTAAGTCGCTATAATCATCACAATATTTTAGTGGTTGCAATATATCATTATAGCCATCATTGTTGGGTGAAAATGCAGTTGGAATAAAAAATAAACAATCGCAATTTCGTGGAAAAATAAGTACCGTATCAGGTTTGGATTTACAATGATTTGTAGCATTTGTAACGATTAATGAAAACACGCCTGATGTGTCAGTTGTTGGCTGTGCTGCAAGTACATCACTAATTCTTTTTCCAAACCATTGATATGTAGTGTTTGATTGTGGTGCAACTCCTAACACCAATGGTATGTTTGGACAATCAAATGTTTGATCCACTCCGGCGTCAGCAATAGGTTTTATGGTATCAATAAATACTCGCATACTATCTGTGTTTTTGCAGCCACTTGTATTTTTTGTAATCGTCATTACATATGTTCCGGTGTAACTTACTTGTGGCTGCGCTGTATTGGCAAATACTACACCATTACTTGACCACGTATAACTCATGCCATTTAATCCTGCATTTCCAATTGATACTTTTTTCTCTAAGCAATTTAGCGTTTTGTCGCTTCCAGCATTGGCATTGGGTGGCATGGTGTCTATCGGAATATTGACAACATCATTAGTTTTGCAACCAGTAATTGTATTGGTTACAGTTAATGAATAGGTACCTGGTTTATTTACTGTTGGCTGTGCAATATTAGGATTGTTCAATCCTATTGCTGGCGACCATGAGTAAGTACTGTTTGGTGTTGCAGGTGTGCCTATGACATGGCTTTGCTTGGTACAAGTAATACTCAAATCGTCACCAGCAGCAGCCATTGATGTTGTGATATTTTGATTGATGAAAACACTGTCTTTTGCTATACAACCATTTGACAATCGTGTAACAGTTACAGTATATGTATTCATACTGCTGGCTATTGGCTGCGCTATGTTTGCATTGTTTAATCCAACTCCTGTAGACCAAGAATAGGTATGACCTGCAATGGCGCTTGAACCGATTGTGTGTGCCGTTTGATTACAAGTTAATGTTTTTGAAATTCCTGCGTCAGCAAATGGTTTTATGGTATCAATATTAATAACAAGCTGATCACTTGCTGTGCAACCATTACTATTGTCTTTAACAGTGACAGTATATGTGCCCGCTTTATTAACCATTGTCTGTGCTGATGATGTTGAAGATAGACCGATTGCTGGCGACCATGTATAAGTATTTCCAGCAATCGCTGCAGTTCCGATTTGTAGCAATGGATTAGTACATGTTAATAAAACATTGCTTCCTGCATTGGCTGTTGGTGGTGTCGTATTTTGTGTGATGGCAACAACATCTATTG
>JADKZZ010000191.1 GCA_020848475.1 Chitinophagales bacterium
TTCAACCTTCCATCGTTTTGGTTAATGCAAAACAAGACAGACATCCAGATCATAAACGAGGTGGCGATTTGGTGTCGCGAGCAGCATTTTTGAGTGGTTTAGTAAAGATTGAGACAAATTCTGATGGGCAACAACAAGAAAGATGGCGCCCGAATGTTGTGTATCGATATATACAAGAACAATACATAGAGCCAGATTTTGTGGTAGATATTTCAGGTTTTGAATCTAAAAAATTGGAAGCGATAAAAGCTTTTACTTCGCAATTTTATGATCCTAATTCAACAGAACCAACTACACCAATTGCCAAAGCCGATTATTTAGAATTTGTAGTAGCACGAATGAAACAATTTGGCACACAAATTAATGTGCCTTTTGGAGAAGGGTTTACTATCGAGCGTTATATTGGCGTCGATAATTTATTTCAATTGAAATAATTACCAAACTTTTGCAATATCATCACACCAAGCACGCACTAACGCGTCTTCTTCTTTGCCTACAAAACCTTTAGAAGTCAACATATCATAGCAGGTCAATAAATCATCTAACATATTGGATTGTCCACCTTTGATATTCAAATTGCCTAATTCATTGCAAATTTTAGCATTATTTAAATAGCCTGGAATTTCGTCTTCAAAATCTTTCATGAGATTATGCTGATTTCTTTCTTGCCAAACCGTTGCTTGATGATAAAGCACAGACCAATCATTTGCCCAAGATATACGTTGCGCCACATAGCTTCTCCAAATATCGGTCATACGGAAACTGCAATAAGCTGGCAAGTATAAAAGTGGAAAAGCTTCTTTATACCAATAAGTATTTTGGCTATTGAAAGGACTCCATGCATTATTGCCTAAAGCAATGTTCATGCCTTTATTAAAATTTAATGGTAATGGATAAGCCAATCTATATACGGCATCAACATCAGGATTTTCATCAGCAAGGCCTTGTTGAATAGGACAAACGATATCTTTAATGTTAAAATCGGAGAGTGGTTTTGCTGCTTTTTGTAGTTCTTCGAGCGGTAAACCACGTGGCCATATAAACTTGTCGCTGAAGTAGTTATATACGTTTACCCAACCTTGTTCTTTAATGTCATGAGCACTTACTATTTTCGATTTTGCATTCCAAAATTCTTCACGTGGCAGATTATCGTCATCAGTTTCTACTATCTCAACTGTTCCATTTTGAAGCGCAATGATATAACCTATATTTTTTCTTGCATAATGTCTTGTTGGACAAAGTTTTGCAAATTTTGAATCAAGTGTTAATTGACGTTCAACAGACCAGAAATCACAACCATCTATATGAAAATTATCTGGCGATTTAGTATCGCCAATCATAATAAACTGGAAATTACGATTTTTACATTCATTGGCGTAAGTGTGTAGCACTTCCAAGGTATCTGCTGCAATAGATGTAATAACTAATGATTTAACTGACATATTGTAATGTATTTATTTTGAATTATTTATGTTAAATTGTTGGTGAATTTCCTTTTAATCTTTCAATAAAATAATAGAGCAAAGTTTGTCTAGCATTTTTGATTGCTGAAGACGAAACACGTGGAGAAGGTGCTTGATAATGAATAGGCACCTCAGCTGTTCTATGTTTTCTGAGTAAATATTTAACTTCAGTCTGGTAAAAATGAGCTCTCGATTTCAATGGATATTGTAATAATTTACCGATTATGTCGCGATGAAAGCCTTGGAAACCAGATGTCATATCGTATAACTTTGTGCCTAACAATAAGTTAGCTAAAACAGTTCCAGCTTTACTTAACATTCGTCTGTTAAAAGGAGAATCGCCCATGGAGCCATCTTTTATGAATCTTGAGCCGAATGCAACTTCATTTCCTTCATTTAAAACGCGTAAATACATCGGAATTGCTCGTGGATCATGGCTTAATCCTGCGTCCATTTCAATAATAATATCATGACCACGTTCATAAGCTACTTTAAAACCAGTTAAGTAAGCATCAACGACATTCTTATTATCTGGCGCCCAGATTACTTCAAATCGTGCATCTTTTTTAGATAAATCTTGTGCAAGTTCTAAAGTTTTATCTTTTGATGCATTGTCTATGATAAAATAAATTTTTCCAGTACCGATGACATCCATTACTCGAGAAAGTAAATCTACAAAAGGAGCAAAATCTTGCTCTTCATTTGCCATTGGTATTGTAGCTGCCCAGTTTGTATATAAGTACATGCGTATTAGGTTAGTGGTAGTTTGCGACTTATCTACTTAACATAATATAAATTATAGGACAAATTATATAATGTTAATGTTGATAATCAGTGGTTTATAATTAGTTTAATTTTGCAAAAATACAAACATACTAATTATATCGAATTTATACAAGTTGCTAAAAAATTTATGACAAATCTGATATAATTAAGTCATTGTCAACTTATGCCTTTTTAAATCTTTTATATTGGTCATAAGCGAAAAAACTAAGATATTCTCCAGCCTTTATTCGTTTTTGAATATCACGCCAATATTTCGGATCAAAAATTTCATTATGCTCTGCTAGGAAAATTTCTCCGATTGGACCTTCTGGCGCCATGAATGCTTTAAATTCTTCAGGGAAAATATCGTTTGGTTCTGCTGTAATCATGTCGTGATGTCCACGTGTATCGTCTTCGTCATTGAATTCTGGAATTCGACGAAAACGGCAATCCGTTACCTTTGCAATTTCATCATAATCGTAAAAAATAACGCGTCCATGTCTGGTAACACCAAAATTTTTCAATAATAAATCACCTGGAAATATATTTGCTGCCGCTAATTCTTTTACACAAAATCCATAATCTAAAATTACTCGTCCTTTGTTTATCGGATTGGCTTCATTTTGTAAATACAAATTTAAAGGTGTCATTCTGCGCTCGATATATACGTGTTTTATAATCACTTTATCACCTTTAAACTCGACAGCTTCTTTGCAAGAATCCATTAGTTCTTTAATCAACTCGTGTGTAAATAGATTGCGTGGAAATTCTAAATTTTCGAATAAATGAGCATACGCCATTCTGCCTACGCGGTCATTAATCTCTACTTCTTCATATTTTTTGATAACAAAATCACGCGTACAATTTTTGGGTGCGTCAAATCTGTCGCGAATAATTTTGAAAACAAAATTGTAATATTTAAGTGTAAAAACGGCCATTACCATACCTTTTATACCTGGTGCAATCAGAAATTTATCGTCGTGATTATGTATGTAGTTCATCAAATCGCGATATAAAATAGTTTTCCCGTGTCGATAATAACCGATTGAATCATACAACTCGCCGATAGTTTTATGTGTCAGCATGGCTTTTAAGTAATCAATGAGTTGCGCTGGATATTTGGTGTGTACAAAAAACGAAGCTCTAGTGAAGCTAAAAATGATACTAATATCAGCTGGAATATAGATAACAGAATCTACAAAAATGCCTTTTTCTTCATTTAATAAAGGAATTACAATTGGCATCGACCAATTTTTATAAAAAATTCTACCGACAATAAAAGCACCTCGATTGCGATAGAAAACTGGCTTGAGAACTTCTATCCTATCTAAAAATAAATTAGATTTTTGATGAATAATTGTCGGCGCCATTTCATCAAAAATAAGTTGTGCATCACGGTCAAGATCTTCGAAAGGAACATCAAATTTAAAATATTGCAGAAATTGTTTGATGGCAACTTTCGAGAAATGTGTACATTCTATAACATCAAAAATCTCTGCGTCATATTTTGACATGGGTTTATAATCATTATAATCGAAGAACTCGTAATCTGGATTAAAACTTTTGTCGAGAAATACCTTACGTGTTATGGAGTTATAAAATGTTTCTGAATTGAGACGATGTGGTTTGTCTTTTACTTCTTTGGTGAAATCGATTTTTATAGCTTTCCAATAGTCAATATTGTATAAGCTTTCGCCTAATATATCTTTTGTGTCTGCAAAAACTTCTTTGACATAATTGCCATATAGACGATAGCGTTCTTGTTGGCGCAAGAATAATTCTTGATAACGTCTTTGTTCAAAATAGGATTTAGCGCAAGCCGTTTTTTCATTAAAAGCAGCTAATAAAATATCGTATTTTTCTGAAATATTACAAGCAACTTGATGTACTATATCTTTATTTATCATTTATTATAGTATTTTTAGAATTGTTTATCTGTAAATGTAAAAGTAAAAAATGGATTTAGAAACCATCAGGTCATATTGTTTATCAAAAAAAGGCGTAACAGAAAGTTTTCCATTTGATGAAGAAACCTTGGTTTTTAAAGTAATGGACAAAATGTTTTTGTTATGTAGTATCAATAGTGATGAATTAGCAATTTCAGTAAAATGCGATAGTTTATTAGCAATGGAATTGCGAGAACGCTATGAATTTGTTACTCCTGCGTATCATATGAATAAAAAAATGTGGAATACTGTAACTTATACAGGTGAAATTTCACAGTTTGAATTTCTTAAAATGATAGATCATTCTTATGATGAAGTGGTAAAAAAAATGTCTAAAAAAATGCAATCTGTTTTGGAATCAATGTCATGAAAATTTGGAAACTAAAATATATTGCCTTCCTCATAATTTGGTTTTGTTTCAATTCCTTTTCCATCGCTTATGCAAATGGAGATAATTTTAAAAAAACAATTAATATAAATAACTCGTTTTATACAGAAGATATTTACAATGCATTAGAACAAGCAACAGCAATTTTAGATGATAGTATTTCTCTTGAGATCAATATTATCAACACTTCTGGCAATGCGCAGCAATTATATCTAAGCATTATAAATCCTACAATAGACAAAATAAATATTATTGATGAGAAAAATAAAGTTGTTGTATTAGGTGATTTGATTCCTTTTACTAAGCGTGAATTTAAACATACCAATCATGTTTTTCCTTTGTTTATAGATAAAGACAGCAGCACGATATTACACATTGTTATTCCTACAATTAAATACAAACAATTAAACGTTAGAATTAAACTTGCTACTGAAACTTCATTTATCAAAACTACCAACCACGATAATTTTTTTAATGGCATTTATATAGGTATTTATTTCATGTTTATCTTGTTAATGCTGTGTGTATATTTCTTTAGTAAAAATAATTTCTTTCTAATTTACTTATCCATTATCACCACTTCTCTCCTATTGGTTTTTCAATATAATGGCTCTGGTTTTCAATATTTATGGTTTTATTCCGCATTTATACAAAAGTATAATACCATTTTTATTTCTATCCTTTATTTTACTGTGCATATTTTATTTATCAGCACTTTTTTTTCAGTTCAATTACGAAAATTATCTAAATATTTTTTTAGAATTTTGTTGCCGATAGTTATTTGTATTGTCTTTTTTATTGTATTGCAGCTCTATAGACACACGACGAGCACACTGTATTTATATTTTCCGTATATAGTAATGAGTGTTTTTTTGACGTATGCAGTACTGGTATCATTGTTTTGTATATATTCTTATTACGAATCAAAACGACGTGAAGTACTTTGGGTTTTTACAGGTATGATATTTTACACAGCCAATTGGTTGATTTTTATTAATAATGAATTTTTGATTTTTCCATTTTTCAATTCGTGGTGTAATTTTAAATTATACAATAGTGATATTTTTGTTCCTCATTTGAATTATATTATTTCTCTGCTCGAGGTGATTGCAGTTACTACGTTTATTGCTATAAATTATCACAAACTCATTCAGCAAAATAATTTGTCTTCTAAAAGATTGGCTTTTTTACAAAAACGTTATATCAACACATTTGTACTAGGTCAGGAAGAAGAGCGTGGAAAAATTAGCGAAGAAATTGAAATAGAAATTTCAAAAGACATATTGCAATTAAAAATAGATTTACAAAATAGCATATTTAAAAATGATACAAAAAAAATAATACCTTCTGTGCTGCAGGTGCTTGATACAACATTGACAGATATTGATAATATTACAGATAATTACGTTGCACCTAATTTGCAGCAAATGCATTTAAAGGAATTGATAATCACTTCTACTGATAAGCTTTTTCAAGAGATAAATACAAGCTATCATTTATCTTCTATTCCTGATAAATTTACTTTAAATCCGGTGACAAACATAAATCTATATCGCATTTTTCAAGAAATTTCAAATAATGCATTGAAGCATTCTCAAGCTTCATCTATTTCTATTTCAGCAAATATCGATCAAAAATCTTTACAGATAATTATTAAAGATAATGGAATTGGATTTAGTGAAAATGCAGTGGCATCAAGCGGAATTGGCTTGCTGAACATGGAATCGAGAATTAATAGCTTAAACGGAAATTTATATATTATGTCTAATGAAAAAAAAGGAACAACCATTCATTTAATCATGCCACTTTCTGATATACTTTGAAATATTGTAAACACATATTATTCCTAATTTTTATTCTGTATTCACTTAATCGTTTGCAGGCGAATAATAGAGTATATATTATTGATAAATCATTGCGTTGTCAACCTGCGAGTAATTATCTCACTTTGGTAAGCAATAAAAACGACACGATTATTTATAAACTAAAAATAAAAAATATTACTGCTATAAATCAAGAATTATTACTTGAGATTCCAATTCAGCAAATTGAAAAAATTCATGTTTTCCAATTAAATAAAAATCAGCTTATTGAAAATTATAATTTTATTTCTAAAAAAATTAGTCAACGTATTTACTACGATAGAAATGTCATTTTCCCTATTAATATTAAAGCGAAAGAAATCAATGAAATTTATTTTAAATATCACATAGATGACATTCATAATTTTTCTGACTTGAATATTTTAGTTTGGAAAAAAGATGCTAAAATTACTAGAACTGAAGCACTCGAATTAACACGTGGTGTTTTTTATGGCATTCTAATTTTATACGCATTTGTTGGTTTTGTACTTATTGTTTTATTAAACGTTCGTAATTATTATTACTATTTATTTTACTTAGTAGCTGGTGGAATTTATCTTTTTGTGAAAAATAATTTAGGCTATGAAATGTTCTGGCCTGATTATCCTTCTATCGATTTATTTTTCAAAAAAATAATGCTATCTATTTATTTAATTACATCAATTCTTTTTCTACGTGGTTTTATTGGAGATAGAATAAAATCAATTAAACTACAAATAACACTGAAATATTTCGTTTACATTGGAGCATTTTTTGTCTTTGTGTCCCTGATTGCTGGCTTATTGAGCACGCCAGCACAAAATGTATTTATAGTAGTACAGCAAGTGTTTACAGTAGTTTGTTTTATTACGGTTGTACTTACTTTAATATTTGTATATTTTAATACAAATGAAAAATCTGTTGTGTTATTTACGTTTATATTTTTCTTGTCTTTTTCATTCTTCTTATTTTATCCACAACCTGAGTTTGGCAGTGGTTTCTTTGGCGTATATTTTGGTCAAATATACACCTACAGTAATGCATTTTTTATAGCAACGATTTTTTGCATTTTTACTATTTATAGAATAAAATCTATAATGAAAAACAACGAAACATTAAAGAAAGAAGTGAGTGAAATCAATGCTTTCTATAATTTTTCATTAATTGAAGGCCAACAAAACGAGCGTTTACGCGTTGGTAGAGAATTGCATGATGGCGTTGGTATAATGATGTCGGCCATTAAAATGAAAATGTCGGCCATGCAAGTGCAAGATGAAAAAGAAAAACAACGCCTACGATATCTTACGCATGAAGTTGATAATATTTGCGATAAAATCAGAGCATTGTCTCATCGACTTTTGCCGCCTACGCTAAAAAAATTTGGCTTACAAGTTGCACTAAAAGATGTAATGGAAGATTATAAAATACATCATCAAAATTTTACTTACAACTTTAATATTCCAAATAATTTATCTGCAGTTTCGCAACAAATCATATTGGATTTTAGTGAAAATCTACTCGATTATTTTTCAGAAATAAATCCAATGCAACTCACCATGAGTGTTTATGTAATACCTTCCATCAAAGAAGCACAAATCAGAATTCAATATACAGGAACAAGCTTAGATGTTAATCACCAATATATAAAATCAGTAACTTCTGTTAATGATTTAATTAATGGCAAGTTTACGATAACGATGTTAAATACTTGGAATTTTAAAGTGCAAATGGAATTTCCAATTTTATTACAATAGCATTAAAATGGAAATTCAATGTTTGGATATTTCTGCATAAAATCCGCTTTATATCTAAGTTTATTTTCTTCTAATTTACGATGTTCTTGCGTGTTGCTATGCTTAATTTTATGAGCAAATAAGGCATTTCCTTTATCGATGAATTTAATTATTTCTGTTGTTTCAACATGAAAAAATGTAGCAGAAAATTTCTCCCAAATATACTTTACAGCAAGCTCATTTGGATGTAACATATCTTCGTTATAAAATCTATAATCTCGCAATTCATCAAGCATAATTTCATAAGCAGGAAAATAACTACAATTTGGATATTCATCAATAAGTTGATGAATACTTTCAATTAAAATACTTTTGCTACGTAGGTTTTCCATAGCACCATCGCGCCAATGTCGAACAGGCGAAACCGTAAATATTATTTTCTTATTATTGATATATAGTTGAATTTCATTAAATGCATTTTTTATTTCAGCAATACTTAAAATTCTTTTTTGAAAATGTGCACTCGGAAGTTTATGACAATTCGCCACTGTTTTATTTTGCTCAATATGATGATACACAAAGGCAGTTCCCAATGTAATGATGATATATTCAGATGCTTGTAAATGCTTATTTGCAATGGCTATTGTACTATTTATTTTTTCTAAAATATCTTCACTTGATGTGGCAGAAAATTTACCATGATGATCGGTCGATACATACAACTCATTATTCATCAATAAATCTTCTTCGGCATATATTTTCGAAGTGCCAATATATTTGATAACATTAAA
>JADKZZ010000192.1 GCA_020848475.1 Chitinophagales bacterium
AAATTGTAGATTGGAATGCTAATAAACACAAGGCTACTATAATAAGTTATTATCAGTCATGGTGTGGCGAATGCAGAGAAGAATTGCTAGAATTAGAAGCATTGCAACAAATAGTAGGAGGCGAGCAGCAATTAAAAATAATTATGATTTCTGATGAGCCATGGAATGTTATCCAAAGCGTAAGTGTGAAATCTAAAAAGTCGATTCAATTTGTGCAATCAAAAAATAAACTACGTGATATAGGTATTCGACGTTTTCCTACTACCTATTTTTTAGATGAAAATTTGAAAGTAGTAGATGCGAAGGTCGAAGGAATTCACTGGAATACAAAAGAGATTCAAGATAGAATATTCCTGATGAACAAGCAGTAAAATCAATCGTTTACAAGCTTTCTTTAATTTCTTGCATAGATTGTTCGTAAGTTTTTGCAGATGTCCAACCTAATTCGCTTCTTGCTTTTTGTGTTGAAACAGTTCTGTTTTTTCCTGTTGCTTGTGCCGATTTTTTTGCAAGAGGTGGCTTTTTACCAAATAATGGAAAAATAATTTCAGCAATACTCGCAATAAAATATGCTAAAGAATATGGCATCGAGCCACTTAGTTTTTTGCCTTTCATATTAGCTAAGTCAGTGAAATATTTTTTCCAAGAAATATTCCAATCGTCCATGAAAAAATATATTTGGTTTCTAGCTATTTCTTTAGTGATACATAAATATATTCCATTTGCTAAATTTTCGGCATCGAGCAAACAAGCAGCTTGTTTTCCATTGTCGATGAGCTTTAAACCTAATGAAGTGTCCATTCTTTTTAAGGGTTCATTTACCCAAACACTGCCAACGCCAATTACAGCTGTTGGTCGTATGATGGTGTAATATATGCGATTTTTAATACACATATTTTTCACCAATTCCTCCGTGTCTATTTTGACATCATCATACAGAATGCCTGTTTTTACTAATGGTGTCGCTTCGTTAGGTATTATTTTATTTCTGTCAATACCACTGGCAACACCAACAGAACTGATATAAATAAAGTGTTCTACTTTATTGTTGATGGCATCTTCTAACAAGAATTTTGTAGCTTCATAATGTGCATCATAAAATTGTTTTTTGCTACCAAAGTCGATTACGCGTGCAGCTGTGTGCACCACAATATTACATGAATTTGTAATGTTATGTATGGCATTTTTGTCAGTAATATCTGCTTGCACCATTTCAATATTTTTAGAAATATATTCATCAATATTTTTTGATGAAAAATAGTGTCCACGAATATTTGTTAGTTGATTTTTAAGTAAAACATGCATTACATGTTTACCAATTAATCCTGTAATTCCTGTAATTAATATTTTCATTTTTATGATATTTTAATTCGTCTTAATTTCTTGGAAATAGTAGTGTTAATGCATCTTCTGTGTTTTCAATAGCTTGATGACAGCTTTTGTTTATGCATACATAAATTAGCGTTTTTCCTTCTTTATATCTTTCTTTACAAAGTGCAAATTCGCTTTTATGCTCACTTCCAGAAAATAATACATTTGGCAAATATGTTTTTTGCAATTGCTTCATTTTTTCTGTTGCATCTTTACCTACGATGACTACTTCAGTATTGCTATGTAAATGCAAGTCTAAGACGATAGCCCAATTTGAGAAATATCTGCCATCTTTTATAATTTCTGCTAACACATTATTCAACATTGTCGCACTCATTTTTTCATATTCTGAATTGTCAAAATATTTGCTAAGTAAGAATAAGTTCTTTGCCATTGCTGAGTTTCCAGACGGTATCACATTGTCGTTTGTTTCTGTACTTCTTACAATTAATTGTTTGTCGATATCAGAAGTAAGATAAAATAAACCATTGCTACTATTGTAAAAATGTTTTATCGTATATTCCAAAAAGTTTTTTGCCTCATCTAAATATTTTTCTATTAAAGTGACTTGATGTAATGATATTAATGCGTCTATAAAAAATGCATAATCTTGCAAAAAAGCATTAATACTTGATTTTCCATTTTTGTAATTTCTGTCTAATCTATAGTTTTCTTTTTTACAATCACTAAGAATAAAATTTGTAATTTCTGTTGCCTTTTTTAAATACATATCATCACCAAAAGCTTTGTAAGCATCACACAATCCTTTTATAAAAAGCGCATTCCATTCTGTTAATATTTTATCATCAGTTGCTGGTTTTATTTTATTGTTTCTTGCATGTAATAAAATGTCGTGTAAGACAGAAAGTTTTTGATGGAATTGTTCATTGCTTAATTTGTATTTCTCTATAAAATATTCATGCTCTTTAGTGCGAAATAGTATATTCAAATTATTTTCAAAATTTCCATTTTCTTCAATATTATATACATCACAAAAGAAACGAAAATCATCTTTCAATAAAGTTTCCAATTCGCCGTAAGTCCAGCAATAATATTTTCCTTCTATGCCTTCACTGTCGGCATCTAATGCTGAATATATGCCGCCACTTTTATCAGTCATTTCTCTTTCTATCCAATAAAATATTTGCTCACATACACTTTTGTACATAGGTCGTTTAGTCAGTTGATATGCTTGCGCATATAAGCATATTATTTGCCCATTATCATACAGCATCTTCTCAAAGTGAGGCACTTTCCATAACGCATCTACGCTGTAGCGCGCAAAGCCACCTCCAATTATATCATGTATGCCACCAAAAGCAACTTTTTTTAATGTGGTTTTAATGTAGTCTGCAACGTCATTATTTTTTGTTTGATAATAATAACGCATAAGATATTCATAATTATTTGGCATCAAAAATTTGGGAGCTCCTTTGCTGCCGCCATCTTCTCTGTCTATTTTTTCCAACCAATTTTCCCATATTGTATCGAGTATTTCTACATTAATTTTCTGTGTTTTTTGTAATGTTATATTTTCAATTTGATGTAAACCTTCACTTATTTTTTTTGCTTGAATTTCAAGTTTTTGTCTGTCTTCTTTATATAGTTTTATAAAATAGTCTAATACTTGAATCCATTGTTGTTTTGGAAAATAGGTGCCGGCAAAAACCGGCCTTCCATCGGGCAAGGCAATGATATTTAAAGGCCAGCCACCTTGTCCTGTAGTTATCATGGCTGCATTCATGTATATATGGTCAATGTCCGGTCGCTCTTCTCGATCTACTTTGATTGATATAAAATGAATATTCATGATTTCTGCAACCTCAAAATCTTCAAAACTCTCATGTTCCATTACATGACACCAATGACAGGCAGCATAACCAATTGAAATAATCAACATTTTATTTTCAGCTTTCGCCTTGTCTAATGCAACGTCACTCCACGAATACCAATCTATTGGATTGTTTCGGTGTTGTAGCAAATAAGGTGAACTTTCATATTGTAAATGATTCATATTCTTTTTATTGCATTTTTCTTCAATATTAATAATTAAGTAGATTCTATGATAAAAGTGAAGAATCTTTTATTTTTGTAACGAAAATTAACTAATTTATGATAAAATATTTAAGCATCATTTTTACAACATGCATTTTGTTTCTTGGAGCTAATGTAAAAGCAGCTGAAAAAAACAGTAATATAGGCTGGTGTGCCTCCGAAGCACCTAGCATGGAGTGGGAAAACCAAATTCAACGTATTATTGCTACGCAAAGAGCAAATAATATGGCAAATGGCCGAGAGGCACAAGTGAGTTATACCATTCCTGTGATTGTTCACGTTTGTTATTACACAAATAATTCATCTCAAAATATTCCAGCAAATAGAGTTCAAAATCAAATCACAGTACTTAATAATGACTTTGCTGGTATTGGATTAAACAGCAATACTGTTCCTGCAGCATTTGCTCCATTAATTGCTAATTCAAATGTTACATTTTGTTTGGCAAAATTAGACTTAAATAATAATGTCTTGGCTGAACCTGGTATTGATCGCATTAATGCTCAACAAAGAGGCTGGGGAAGTCCATCTACCTCTACTGGTTGGTCCAGGGATTTTATTGATAATACAATAAAAAAAGCTACAATCTGGGATCCTAATTATTATTTAAATATTTGGGTCGTTCCATATATTGGAGGCTTTAGTAGTTCTATTTTAGGATATGCTACTTTTCCAGGAATGTCTGGTTTACCAGGCATGCCTTCGGGTGCTGGCAATCCTTTAAACGATGGATTCGTTTGTCGTGCATCTTATTTTGGAAATACAGGTGGCGGTAGAACTTCTACACACGAAATTGGACATTGGTTAGGCTTAAGACATATTTGGGGCGACGATAGCTGTGGTACTGACTTTGTCAACGATACACCTACTGCATTTGAACCAAATTATGGCTGCCCTTCATATCCACACAGATCTTGTGGCAATACAACAAGTGGAGATATGTTTATGAATTTTATGGATTATACAGATGATAACTGTATGGCTATGTTTACAAATGATCAGTCAGCACGTTTTCAAGTAGTCATGCAAAATGCTGATTTTAGAAAAAATTTACAATACTCACCAGTTTGCGATACTGTAAAGCAAAAACCAGTAGCTAAATTTTCTTACCTACAACAAGTTTCAACTTTATGTGCGACGTCTAAAAAAATTGACTTTACAGATAAATCACTTTTCGCTCCAACTTCTTGGAGCTGGACTTTTGAAGGCGGTACACCTGCAACTTCTAACCAACAGCACCCTGCTGGTATCACATTCAATACAGCAGGTATTCACAATGTGAAATTAGTTGTATCTAATAGTAGAGGCCTTGATTCTTCTGTTTTTCAAGTTAATGTTTCAATTGTAGGAAATGCTGCAATGCCATTATTAGAAAATTTTGAAGGACCAATCTTTCCATCTGCTGGCTGGGATTTAGTAAATAGAAACGGAAATGCAGCCATCAATTGGGATAGAATTAGCGGTTATAGTGCATTTGGTATTGGAAATAATTGTATGCGTTTTGACAATACTACATTAGATGGTAGATTCCAAAAAGATGATATCATGACACCTAAATTAAATTTAACAGGTGTTTCTCAAGCATCTTTAAAATTTGATGTTTCTCATGCTCCATTTTACGGTCAATTGACACAAAACGGTCCTGACGAACATTTATGGGATACATTAGAAGTTTTAATTACAGATAATTGTCAGCAAACCACACAACGAATTTATAGAAAAGGAGATAGTGTTTTAGCTACAGTTATGCCTGGTCAAGGTGATGAATTTTACCCTCAAGCAAACCAATGGAGAACAGAAACAATAGCAATTCCAGCAAGCTATTTGAATAAACAAAATGTACAAATTATTTTTAGAAATTATGGTGACTTTGGACATACAATTTATGTTGATAACATCAATGTCTTTGCACAAAATTCCACACCAACAGCGACAGCGAGTTTTACGGTCAGCGACACCACGGTATGCGTAGGAGGTAGTTTAACATTTACGAATACCTCAACGGCAAGCAGTGGTAGTCCGGATTCTGTACGCTGGACAATCCTCGGCGGTACACCAAGTACTTCTAACTCAGCGACAACAGTAACGCCAACCTTTAACACAGCGGGTACGTATGTGATTAGCTTAATCGCGTACAAATCAGGAAATGCAAGTGTTGCAGCGACAAAAT
>JADKZZ010000193.1 GCA_020848475.1 Chitinophagales bacterium
AGCAAAACAATTCCCATTCATTGCACTGTGCAAGGCAACAAAACAGGATTGATTGATGGTATGAATATTACTGCCATTGTAAGTTTAAATAATGTTACAACAAATGCGGTCCCGAATGATGCCATAGTTGATGCAAATGGAAAAAGTTATATTTTTATGATTACTTCCAAAAAACCAGATGAACATCACGATGAAGATGAACATAGCCATGCAGCGAGTGAAATTAAAAAATCTTCAGATAAAAATACGACAAATTTTGAACGAATAGAAGTAGTAAAAGGTGTTTCAAATGTTGGATATACTGCTATTACACCAATTTCTAATTTACCATCAAATGCTCAGATTATTACTAAAGGAGCATTCTTTGTAAATGCTAAATTGACAAACCAAGGCGAAGCTCATTCTCATTAATCAAACTTAATAATCTACAATGAAACAAAATTTTCTAACATTACTTATCACCATCTCATTGCTGCTTAATGTTCAGTATTCGATAGCACAAAGCACGGTCACATCAGCCTCTATCAAAACAAATATTTATTGCGATCATTGTTTGGAATGTCCTACTTGTGGCATATTATTACTAAATAAATTAAAACAGATTAAAGGAATAAGACAAGTAAATATCAATACTACTTTAAAGCTTATAAAAGTATCCTATGAACCATCTGTTATTAAAATTAATTCAATTAGAGAGCATATTGCAGCACTTGGATATGATGCAGATGCAATAAAAGCAAGTATTTCAGCATATAATTCTTTAGATGCATGTTGTAAAAAGTAAATTTTATTATTATGGAACACCAACATAAATACGACAATCAAGGCAAACAGCTATGTTGTAATCAGGTTGAAAAAATATATGATAATGCTGGTGCAAAATCACTTTTGCATCACAGCCACGACGAACATGGGCATAGCCATGACCATGATGGTCACACGAGTAATATACGATTATTCTTGCCCACTGTTTTATCGCTGTTGTTGTTGTTGTGTGCTATCTGTTTTGACCATTTTCTACAAGCATCATGGTTTGTTGGATATATACGTATTGCTTGGTTTTTTATAGCCTATTTGTTAGTTGGATTTTCAGTTCTAAAAGAAGCATTTGAAAGCATTGTAAAAGGTGATATTTTTTCAGAGTTTTTACTGATGGGCATTGCTACTATTGGCGCTTTTGCTATTGGTGAATTTGAAGAAGGTGTTACAGTAATGTTGTTTTATTCCATTGGCGAAATTTTTCAAACGATTGCTGTTAAACGTGCTAAATTAAATATAAAAACTCTCATCGACCAAAGGCCAGACACTGCAAATA
This sequence comes from Chitinophagales bacterium, assembly GCA_020848475.1. Lineage (GTDB taxonomy): Bacteria > Bacteroidota > Bacteroidia > Chitinophagales > JADIYW01 > JADJSS01. Next base: position 1,316 of record JADKZZ010000193.1, read on the forward strand.
TTCTCGTCAATAATCAAATCCAGTCGCTTAAAGCTGAAGATGTTAATATAGGTGATATTGTACAACTAAAACCAGGTGAGAAATTAGCCTTAGATGGCGAATTATTATCAGATAATGCCTCGTTTAATACAGCGGCACTAACTGGCGAAAGCAAGCCTGATACCAAAGTAAAAGGCGATGTAGTTTTAGCTGGCATGATTAACCTACATACAATTGCCCAAGTAAAAATAACTACAACATATACGGATAGCAAATTATCGAAAATCATTAACATGATTCAAGATGCTACCACACACAAAGCACCAACTGAATTATTTATAAGAAAATTTGCAAGAATTTATACTCCAATTGTTGTGCTCTTAGCAGTCATGATTTGTTTTTTACCTGCAATTTTTATAAGCAATTATCAATTCAAAGATTGGTTGTACCGCTCATTAATATTCTTAGTAATATCCTGTCCTTGTGCATTGGTAATTAGTATTCCACTTGGTTATTTCGGCGGTATAGGTGCTGCTTCGCGTAATGGGATATTATTTAAAGGCAGTAATTTTTTAGATAAATTAGCAAGTATTCAACATGTAGTCATGGATAAAACAGGCACCTTGACAAAAGGTGTTTTTAAAGTACAAACGGTTCAAGTTTCTCCAGCATTTAATAAACAAGAAATATTAGATCTCGTTAATGCTACTGAAAGTCATAGCACGCATCCAGTGGCAAGTGCCATTCATCAATTTGTAGGAGAAATAAATTCTACTATTCAGTTGCAAGAAGTTGAAGAAATAAGTGGCCATGGCTTAAAAGCATTACATAATAATAAAATGTTGTTGGTTGGTAATTTTAAATTATTAAACAAGTTTAATATTGCTCATACAGTCGATCCTAATGCGATAACAGATACTGTGATTGCCATTGCACTTGATAATCTATTTGTTGGTTTTATCACGATAGCAGATGAGATTAAAGATGATGCTCAAAAAGCCATTAAACGACTCCATCAAATGCATGTACAGACAACAATGCTTAGTGGTGACAAATCTACTGTTGTGCAACGTGTGGCTAGTAGTTTACAAATTAATAATGCTTTTGGTGATTTATTGCCAGAAGATAAAGTAAACAAAGTAAAAGAAATTAAAAGTAAAAATGAATCTGTTGCATTTGTTGGAGATGGAGTTAATGATGCGCCAGTTGTTGCTTTGAGTGATGTAGGAATTGCTATGGGTGGGCTTGGAAGCGATGCGACTATCGAAACGGCTGATGTAGTAATACAAAATGATGAACCTTCAAAAATTGCAACAGCAATTCAAATTGGAAAACAAACAAAAAAAATAGTTTGGCAAAACATCAGTTTAGCATTTGCTGTAAAACTTATTGTATTATTATTAGGTGCTGGTGGCGTAGCTACAATGTGGGAAGCTGTATTTGCTGATGTTGGCGTTGCCTTATTGGCCATTGTAAATGCTGTACGCATTCAACAAATGAAATTCGATAAGTAATAATTCAAAAGAATTTGTTTAAACAATTTTTACAGTATTTCCATCAAAACTGACTATTGTGCCTCTTGTCAGTTGATTGCGTTTTCGAGTTTCTATTTTTCCATTTACTTTTACTAAACCTTCTTCTATAACTGCATTTGCATGTGCTCCATTTTCGCACCAAGCGATTGCCTTTAATAACTGATTAAGTAAAATGATATCATCTTTTATTTCAAAAGTTTCCATTTTTTGTGTAATTTAATACTATACAAATTTATTGTCTTAATGTAATACTATGAAACAATTACTACTTTATTTTTTGTTGATGTTTTATTCTGTTTCATCAGTAAAAGCACAAACATATAAAGCAAAAATTATTACCAATTATGGCACAATGACTGTTGTTTTATTTGATGATACGCCAAAGCATCGCGATAATTTCATTAAGCTTGTGAAAGATAAATTTTATGATAGTCTTCTGTTTCATCGTGTTATTAAAGGCTTTGTCATTCAAGGTGGCGATCCTAACTCAAAACATGCAGCAGACACTGTATTCCTTGGTGAAGGTGATTTAGGCTATACAATTCCAGCGGAATTTAGGACAAGTCATTTTCATACAAAAGGCATGTTGGCACAGGCAAGAGATAATAATCCAGAGAAAGCATCATCAGCTTGTCAGTTTTATATAGTACAAGGTAAAATTGCAGATGACTCTACTTTCATAAAAGCAAAGCAGCGAACTGGCAATGACACACCAGAATCCAATAAAATCGTGTATCGAACAATTGGCGGCATTCCACATTTAGATATGAACTACACTATCTACGGCGAAGTAGTAAAAGGACTAAAGGTATTAGATAAAATAGCATCTGTTAAAACAGATAAGAATGATAGACCGCTTTTACCAGTACGCATTAAAACCATCAAATTACGACCTGTAAATTAAAATTTGTCATCATATTGACAGAATTTAGCTAAAAATTGTCATTACGTTGACAGAATTTACGTTAATTTTGTCATTACATTGACAGAATTTACGTAAATTTGAGTATGGAATTCAATAGAATACAGCAGGAAGCACTTAAAAAATATATTAAACCACAAAAAGTAACACTCTTGTTAGGCGCTAGACGTGTAGGTAAATCGATATTGATTGAACAATTCTTATCGCAATACAAAAAGCCATATTTGTTTTTAAATGGTGAAGATGAAACTACGCTAGAATTATTAGCAGTTAAATCAGTAAAAAACTATTCACGCTTATTGCAAGGCAACGATTTATTAGTTATTGACGAGGCACAAAATATACCGGACATTGGCAAGAAACTAAAGCTAATGGTGGATAACATAAAAGGATTGAAAGTGATTGTAAGCGGTTCTTCTGCTTTTGATTTATTAAATCTTTCTGGCGAACCATTGACAGGTAGAAGTTATACACTAAATCTTTATCCTTTACATCAAAGCGAAATTGCACAACAAGAAAATGCTATCCAAACTAAACAGAATTTAGAAGAGCGTTTGATTTATGGCGCTTATCCTGAATTATGGCATTTAGATAGTTTAAATGAAAAAAGAAATTATTTAAATAGCCTAGTGCATTCTTATTTATTGAAAGATATTTTAGTGCTAGATGGCATCAGAAATGCAAGCATACTGCATAATCTTTTAAAATTGATTGCTTATCAAGTAGGAAAAGAAGTATCGTACAATGAGCTCGGAAATGCACTCGGAGTTAGCAAAAATACAGTTGAAAAGTATTTGCATTTATTGACTAAAGTTTTTGTACTCTATAAAGTAGGTGCATATAGTAATAATCTACGTAAAGAAATTTCAAAAAGTCAACGTTGGTATTTTCTAGATAATGGCATTCGTAATGCTGTAATTGGTGATTTTAACCCACTAGCACTTAGACGTGATGATGAAAAAGGCGCATTGTGGGAAAATTATATATTTTCAGAAAGATTAAAACACACTAGTTATAGCCAGAAATTTGTCAATTTTTATTTTTGGAGAACCTATGATCAACAAGAAATAGATTTAATAGAAGAAGATAATAAAAAAATAAGTGCATTTGAGTTTAAGTATTCAGACAAAAAGAAACCTAAAGTGCCGATTGCATTTGCTCAAGCATATCCCAAAGCACCATTTTCTGTAGTCAATTCGAGTAATTACTTAGATTACATTCTGTAAATCTGTCATCGTATTGACAAAATTTAGCTAAAAATTGTCATTACGCTGACAGAATTTAGATTTTTTGTTCAATTCTACAGCTTGATAAATTGTTTGCTTGCTTGTTGCATATCATCATTTAATAGCATATAATATTGACCACTTGGCAAATCACTAATGTCAATTGAATGATTGAGCGTGACATCTTCTTTTACAATTTCACCAAGCATATTCGCTATTGCATAATGTATGTTGTTGTTGCTTACAAAGCCACTGAATGATATGAAATTATTAGCAGGATTTGGAAATAGTTTTATAACAGTGTTTGATTTATTTTGCTGAATAACAGCTGTAGTCAAGCATGAATTGTCTAAGCGATTGATGTAGTTCCACAACATAGTGTCAAATGGTGAAGAAGCATCATTTCCAAAATTTGAATCGCCGAAACGCACGATTACCGTTTTGGTGCTTGGAATGACATAAATTTTTTGATCGTTTTTTCCTAAAGCACAATATAAATCATCAGGTGCGTTTGGAATTAATTTTGTAGGAAATACTGTTTGCGTACCTGGCAGCATTACAGAGTTTTTTCCATTCAACCACCATAAATAACCATAGGACAAATTTTTATTCTGCGATGTATTGATCATTGCACGAAAATAACTTGTGTCATTTAAAACTGTATCAGCTTGCCAAATTCCGCGGTTTAAGGTTAGCAATCCATACCTTGCCATATCGCGTGCATTACTATAATACACACTATTAAACCAAAAACCATTCATGCCTGTTTTAGATTCCAACCAGTCATAGCTTGCCGTATTGTAATTAGTGCCATTCGCAGCTGTAATCACATCTTCAAGCTTGCGATATGCTCCGCTGTGATATGCCCAACGAGTACCTGCATCTGCTTTGTATTGCAAGCATGTTGCTGTTTGACTTAAGTTGTCACAGGGTTGTGTTGGATTGTCATCTAATCCGCTTGTCATCGTGAGTAGATGCTTTATAGTGATTTTATTTTCTTTTTCAAGACTTTCACTCGTCCATGATGTGCCTAAATATTTCGATACAGTATCATTAATATTTAATTTTCCTTTTTGCTGCGCAATACCAATCATCATTGCGGTTAAGCTCTTTCCTGCACTTGCCCAATAATGTATTGAGTCTGCCGTAAAGCTGCCAAAATATTTTTCTAACACAATTTTTCCATTCTTTAAGTAAATAAATGCATCAGAATTTGCATTTCCTAAATAGGTATATAACGAGTCTATGTCATCATTACACCAGCCTAAAGTACGAGGAGAAATAGTATCCCAAGTGCTGTTGTTTTTTGGCGGAAAATATAGTGGCTGTGCAAAGGTATTCACCAAAATAAATAAACAAATTATAGTAGCGAATTTTTGCATGATTGATTTTTTGTTAGACTATCTAATGTTGCGTAGGTTTAATTTATTGCAATGTTGGTACAAGCTATATTTTCAAACCGGATTTTTATTAAATGTAATAAAAAATACCTACTCAAAAGAATAGGTATATAACGCTAAAGTCACCGTGTTATTTTATCTGTTTAATTAATGTCATTGTTCCCTATTTTGATTCGATATATTTTGCTAATTGTGAACTCGAGTTGCTAAATGCAAAATCGTCGTATAATGTGTAATAATTATTTTTATCCATTGTTTTGTCGTAGCAATATTTGGCAATAGTAAGCTTGTTTTGTTCAAATGAAAATTGTTGCATTAACTGAGAAACATGATCAGTTTTTAGCATTCTATTTTTTAATGCAGACTTGATGATTTCTATTTTTTTATCATCAAAAGCACTATTCTTTATAACACTGAGGAGCGACTGTAATTCATTATCTTCTAATACATTGCCATAGCCATAATTTCCCGGATAATTCGGATAATTATTGTTAGAGCCATTGCCCCAACCATTATTCCAGTTGTTATTCCAGCCTTGTTGATTATTCCAATTGTGGTTCCAATTATTACCACATTTTGGTCGAGATGGTTTTGGATTATTTGGATACCAATTGTTGTTATAGTTTTGTAAATGATCGACGTACCAACTGCTTTGTGTAAATGGAATTTTTTCAATTATTTTTAAACCTGTATATCTGTCTAATTCTGCAACAATTCGATAGCCATCAAGCACGTTCACCGTTTGCTCAAAAATTGTTCTGCCATTAAACCCGTTTTCATATACTTTTAAATTGTAGTTGCCACTGTATAAATCAAAAAAACGAAAAACACTACCTGTGTTTGTGATTATCTGATTGTTTAAGCTAACTGTATAATTTCCATTTGAATTTAATTTTATAAAAAATTCACCGCTAGCAAACAGTGTGCTGCTGATAATAATGGAAAATGCGAGTGTAAATATTTTTTTCATACGATCTATTTTATAGAAAATCGTATTACAATCGCCGTGCCAAAACGTAATTATAATAGTTTATTAGTAGAATTATTAAGCTAATTCAACTTGTTTTTAGGCATTAACTCAATAATTTTACTACAATATTGGGAATGTATTTTAGTTGGTTTATTAATTCATTCTCGAGTTTTACACCAACTTTCGTAGATTGGAAAGTTAAAGGTTGTTCGTTGTCATCATATAAATAAAAGCTAAATGGTTTTTTGCCTTTATATTTAGATACGATGTTATATATTTTATCAACTTTTGCTTCATTCATATCTTTATAGTGCATGAGTATTCGAAGTCCTTTTCCATACCTCTCTAATACATCTTGTAAGAAATCAATTTGAGTAATTCGCAATTCATACTTGTTTTGATCGCGGAAACTTTGTTTATATATGCCTTTAATAAACAAACGATTTCCTTGTTCTAAAAAGCCCAAATACTTTGTATAGTTTTCATTGAAAAATGCGATTTCCATTGTGCTATCTAAGTCTTCAAACAGCACATTTGCCCACGGTTTTCCATTTTTTGCAATGCGCTTATTTACACTCGAAACCATACATGCGATAGTTACTTCACTCTCTCGAAAATTTTCAATAATTTCAAAAGTAGCGTTACAAAATGTTTTTATTTCTAATTCAAAATCATCGAGTGGATGACCAGAAATGTAAATACCAGTAACCTCTTTTTCTTTTTGCAGTTTTTCAAAAGATTGCCAAGGATGCGTTTGTGGAATTTCTGGTTCAGGTATTTCAGCATCTGAAGTGCCACCAAATAAAGAAAATGCAGCTGATGCATTTTGATCTTTTACATTGTTGCCATATCTAATTGCTAATTCGATAAAAGAAGACTCGTCTTTATATTTATAAAAATATTGTGCTCGATGTACATTTGGAAAACTATCAAATGCACCTGCTTGCGCTAAGGATTCAATATTTTTTTTGTTTACTGTTCTAGAATTAACACGTTTCGTTAAGTCAAAAATATTTTTGAATGCTCCATTTTTATCACGTTCTAACAGAATGTCTGTTACGGCAGCTTCTCCAACACCTTTAATTGCAGAAAGTGCAAAACGAATTTCGCCAGCTTTATTTACCGAGAATTTTACATCGCTTTCGTTGATGTCAGGACCAAGCGTAATCACTTGCATTCTTCGGCATTCACTAAGGAAGAAATTAATTTGTTTAATATCACTCATATTATGCGACAATACTGCAGCCATATATTCTGCTGGATAATGCGCTTTTAGATATGCAGTTTGGAATGCTACAAAAGCATAACATGTTGAATGCGATTTATTGAAAGCATACGAAGCAAATTTTTCCCAATCAGCCCAGATTTTCTCACAAATTTTTTCATCTAAATTTTTGGCCTTACAACCATCAATAAACATAGGTTTTAGAGAGTCTAATTTTGCTCTGTCTTTTTTTCCCATTGCTTTACGAAGTTCGTCTGCTTTCCCTTTTGTAAAACCAGCTAATTTCTGTGATAGCAACATCACCTGTTCCTGATACACGGTGATGCCATACGTTTCTTTCAAATATTCTTCCATTTCTGGTAAGTCATATTGCACCTTTTCTCTTCCATTTTTACGCGCCGCAAAGTTTGGAATATATTCCATTGGTCCTGGTCTGTACAAAGCATTCATTGCAATTAAATCATCAAATTTATCAGGTTGTAAGTCGCGTAAATATTTTTGCATGCCAGCACTTTCAAACTGGAAAGTACCAATTGTGTCGCCACTTTTATAGAGTTCAAATGTTTTTTTATCGTCGAGTGGAATAGTATCTAAGTCGATTTTTATGTCGTGATTTTTTTCGATGAGCTTTAATGCATCGCGAAGAATCGTCAAGGTTTTTAAACCTAAAAAGTCCATCTTCAACATGCCTGCTGATTCGATAATGCTTCCGTCAAATTGTGTGACTAATAATTCGGCATCTTTAGCTGTGCAAACAGGTACATAATTAACAATATCGTCTGGTGCTATAATTACGGCAGATGCATGTATGCCTCTGTTTCGTATTGAGCCTTCCAGTTCTTCTGCCAATTGTAAAGTTTGTTTATACATTGGATTGTCGCGCATATTTCGCAATTCCTCCACTTCTTCATAGGCTTTTTCTAATGTGATTTTTGGTTTTTCTGGTACCAATTTCGACATTTTATCCGTGTCAGATAATGGCACTTTTAAAACACGACCAACATCTTTTATCGAAGATTTTGCAGCCATGGTGCCATAAGTAATAATTTGTGCTACTTGATTTTTCCCATATTTGTCAATCACATAATCGATAACTCGTTCTCTGCCTTCATCGTCAAAATCGATATCAATATCTGGCATCGAAATACGGTCAGGATTTAAAAAACGCTCGAAGAGTAAATTGTATTTTATTGGGTCAACATTGGTGATGCCAATGGCATAAGCTACAGCAGAACCTGCAGCAGAACCGCGACCTGGACCAATTGATACACCGAGTTTTTTCCCTTCATTAATAAAATCTTGAACGATTAAGAAATAGCCTGGAAAACCCATGTGCTGTATGGTTTTTAACTCAAAATCTAATCTTTCCACGACATCTAAAGATAAAATGCTGCCCCATCGTTTTTTTGCACCTTCAATAGTCAAAAATCTCAGATAATCATCTTGATTATTAAAACCTACTGGTAATTGAAATGCAGGCAATAAAATATCGCGTTGTAGGTTTAATTTTTCTACTTTTTCTACAATTTCTAAAGTATTTTCGATGGCGTATGGAACATCTTTAAAAGTTTCTTTCATTTCAAATTGTGTCTTGAAATAAAATTTATTATTCGCAAATTTGAAACGATTCGGATCGATAAAATCTTTGCCTGTTTGCAAGCATAATAAGATATCATGTGCTTCGCTATCTTTCTGGTCGACATAATGCGAATCATTGGTTGCTATTATTTTTACATTGTGCTTTTTGCCAAATTTTATCAGTTCTTTGTTAATCGCTTCTTGACTCCAGCCTGTTCCATCTAAATCATCTATTTCGTGTCTTTGTAATTCGATGTAATAGTCGTCCCCAAATATTTTCAACCACTCTAAAAATACTTTTTCGGCAGCTTCCACACCTTTCGTAATCATGGTTTGTGGCACTTCAGCACCTACGCAACATGTAGTGGCTATAAGTCCATCGCTATATTGCTCAATCAAGGCTCTGTCTACACGCGGAAAATCCATATATATACCATCAATAAAACCTAGAGAAACTATTTTCATTAGATTTTTATAACCAAGTTCATTTTTAGCTAATAAAAGCTGATGGTAGCGTTTGTCTTTATTGTCTCTTGTAAATTTTTTATTAAAGCGATCTTCAACAACATAAACTTCACAGCCTAATATAGGTTTTATGTCGTGCTTTTTACAAGCTGAAAAAAACTTAAATGCACCAAACATATTGCCATGGTCTGTAATCGCAACAGCAGGCATATTATCAGCTTTTGCCTTGCGCACCATTGCGTCAATGTCGGCAGCGCCGTCTAAAAGAGAATATTGTGTATGACAATGGAGTGGAGCAAAATCGCACATGATACTTGAATTTAAAAATTTGTGATGGATTGGTTAGTGAAATTACAATAGAAAAGAACAGGATTGTATTAGATTCCATTTTTTATTTTTCAACAATCTAATACATTGATTATTAGACACAAAAAAGCTCGGCATTGCACCGAGCTACACGCAACTAAGAATTATTAAGAATTATTTGAGGATGATAAAAATTAGGTTAATCATAGTTTTATGGTCTGTTTTATGGTTTGTTTTTGTATTGTAATTTTAGCTAATGTATTGATGTAAATCAATTAGAATGAGTAATCGGTCGTTCTGACTTAGTATTCGGTCATTTGCTTGAGAATTTGATATTGCTTTCAGTATTTTTTGAAAGTATAATTAACTTTTGTACATTTGAAAATGCAATTGCTCGAAGCAAAAAAACAATTTGTACAAGCTTGGGGTGCCCTTGGCTCTCAATGGGGCATCAATAAAACGATGGCACAAATACATGCCTTGATGATGGTTTCTACGGAGCCACTGAGTACAGAGGAAATCATGGAAGAGTTATCAATTTCACGCGGAAATGCCAATATGAATATTCGCGAATTGACCGATTGGGGTTTGGTGACAAAAGTATTTAAAGCAGGTGAGCGCAGAGATTATTTTGTAGGCGAAAAAGAGGTTTGGAAAATAGCGAAGCAAGTTGCTAAAATACGAAAAACCAGAGAGTTAGACCCGATTTTAAAATTACTGGAACAGCTAAAAACAGTAAATGCACATATTAAAAATGATGAACTCAAACATTTCCAAAAAATGGTCAACGATGTTCACAAACTTGCTGTAAACGTAGATAGATTAATAGAAAGTATTTTTAAAGCAGAAGAGAGTTGGTTTTGGGACAAAATCTTGAAAATTTTCACAAAATAATTTTTAAGCAAGGCTTTCGCTAATGTTGTCTAAAATACGTGCTACAGCTGGGCAAATTTCTGTGTTTTTAATGCTTAAATCTAATACTTGATGCATCTTTTTTCTATTCGTATGTGGATAGTCTTTACAAGCAAATGGACGCACTTCATAAATAGCGCATTTATTATCGTCTTTCAAAAAAATACATGGCGTTTTGTTTAAAACGGTATCGCCATCTTCATCTTTTCTGGTATATTTTTTTATAAAATCTTGTGAGGATATTCGTAAATGCTTGGCGATTCTATTGATGTCTTCATTAGATATCAAAGCAGGTGTTGTTTTGCAGCAATTAGCACATTCTAAACAATCAACTACTTTAAAAATATCGTCGTGTTGTGTGTGAAAAAGCTCATCTACATCATAAGGTTTTAACTTTTTTAGTTGTTGTACTGTTTTGATATACAACTTACGTTGTTGTTTTGCGTGTTGTTTTAAATTTGATAATTCATGTTCGAAATTCATGATTGAATGTAATTATCGTTATTTTACTTTTACCTTGTAATTTTCCTTTTCTAAAATTTCTTTTACTTTTAGCTTAAAATCACCTTGAATAATAATTTCATTATCTTTTGCGGAGCCACCAACGCCACACTTGGTTTTGAGAAGTTTTGCTAACACTTCTAAGTCTTCATTTTTGCCTACAAATCCATCCACCAAAGTCACCGTTTTGCCTTTGCGTTGTTTTTTGTCTAAGGAAATATATAGCAATTGCTTGCTGTTAGGCAAAGTTTCTATTTCATCTTCATCAGAGGCAGGCTTGTAATCTGGATTTGTTGAATAGACAACACTATTTCCCAATTTTTTTTTCCAATCTTCCGCCATTGTATAATATTTTGTTGTGAAAAAATGATAGCATTAAAATATTAAAGACATAGCATTACAAAACAAAATCTTGGTCAACTAAAAAATTAAGTGCTTGTTTTTTGCATGTAACTTCTATGTAGTTCGTCTTTCCTTTATAATCGCCATCCATTTGTATGCTCTCAATGCTATTCGTTCTTATTTTAAGTATTTTATTGACAGTATGTGTTTCTAAAAAATCTTGCGAAGCGATGTCACCATAAAAACTTTCGTAAATTAAGCTTGGTACACGAGTTCTATCAAAATTTTTGACGATTGCTATTTCAAATTTTCCGTCGTTTAGTATGCTGTTTTTAGTAAATTCAACATTGTATCCTAATTGTCCAGTACTTGTGACTAATACTGTAAACGCTTCTGTTTCTATTGTTTTTTCATTGTCAATTTCTATGGTGTAATGTGGAAGTTTGTATGTAAATGCGGTCGTCAAAACACCTGTTAAATAAGCACCTACACCTCTGAATGGTAATTTGTCAAATTGTTCTACCACTTTAGCATCATAGCCAATTCCTGCTGCCATAAAAAAAGGTTGGCCATTCAGTATTAGCGCATCTATTTTAAATGCTTTTCCTGTGTTGATGAGCTGGATTGACTTTGCAACATCAATTGGTATTTTAAGTTTTCTGGCATTGGCATTGCCCGAGCCAGTCGGAATGCTCGCCATAATAATTGGCGAGTTTAAAAGCATTTGACCAACTTCATTTTGTGTGCCATCACCACCAGCGACAGCAATAATATCTATCTTTTCTATGAGTGATTGCTGCGCAATTTTTATTGCATGTCCAGCATATTTTGTTACAAAAATATCGTAATCAAATTTCGATAAGTCTAAATGTTGACGTACTAATCGTTCAGAAAATTTTGCACCAAAAGTGCCACCAGATTTTGGATTAACTATAAATCGTACTTTTTTTTTCAAGCTCATATATTTTAATATTGCATTTTATATGCTAGTGTATTTCAGCTTTTAGACTCAAATCTAAGCTACGAACAGAATGTGTTAATGCGCCAACAGAAATGAAATCTACGCCTGTTTCTGCAAAGCTGCGAATAGTATTTAAAGTAATACCGCCACTGGCTTCTGTCTCAAATCGACCATTAATTAAGGAGACAGCTTCGCGTACTTTTTCTGGCGTAAAATTATCCAGCATAATCCGATTTACGCCACCATATTGCAACACTTCTTTTACATCATCTAGGTCGCGCGTTTCAACTTCTATTTTTAAATCCAGTTGCTTAGCTTGTAAATAGTGATGCACTTTTTCGATGGCTTTGCTGATGCCGCCACAGAAATCGATGTGATTGTCTTTAAGCATAATCATATCATACAAGCCCATTCTGTGGTTGAAGCCACCGCCAATGGTAACGGCATATTTTTCTAAAAAACGAATGTTAGGCGTTGTTTTTCTTGTGTCAATTACTTTTGCATGCGTGCCTGCTATCGCCTTTACGTATTCGTTGGTATTGGTAGCTATGCCACTCATGCGTTGCATACAATTCAGTACTAAGCGTTCTGCCGTTAATATTGAAATCGCATTTCCATACACATGAAATGCAACATCACCATATTTCACAGTTTCACCTTCATTGATGTGTATTTCCATTCGCAATTGCGCATCGACTTTGTTAAAAATTGCATTTGCTACTTTTAATCCACACAAAATGCCTTGGTCCTTTACTAGTAATCGTGCTTTACCTTGCGTGTCTTTGTCTATTGATGCTAATGAAGAGTGATCGCCCTCGCGCACGTCTTCGTGTAAGGCATTGCTTATAAATATATCGAGTTCTTGTTGGTCTAACATGAGAGATTTTTCTTGTCAAATAAATATATAAAGATGACTATTCTTTTTCAAATCGAATTTCTTGTATATAATTTGTTGTTCCAGTTTTTTTGATAAAAATATATGTTCTATACGAACCAGCATTTGTTTTTAAAGAACCAATTATATATTGTGCGCCATCTTTGGCATTGCCTTTATGTACAACAATAAAATCTCGTGAAGAGAATTTAGATAAAAATCCTTTTAGAATAATTTCTGCTTGCTCATTACTGTAATTATCAGCTACTTCTCCAATGGTTACATCAACACGTTTGTCAAAATTCTTAGCAATAGCATTTGCATTGGCTGTCTTTAATGCCGACGGAATTACACTTGCTACATCTTGTCCATAAGTCGTAAATACGAAATGTAAACAAAATATAAACAACACTATTGCTTTTAATACCTTCATAAAATCGTATTTTCGTAGTTTATAGCACATAATCTGTGCCAAAGAAAGGCTAAAAATAGTTTATTTTTAATAAAAATTAACAAAGTAGGCATGCAACAGAAAGCAATGTTGATAATTATGGATGGTTGGGGCATTAATCGAAACCCAGAAAGTAGTGCAATTGAAGCTGCAAATACGCCATTTACAGATAGTTTGTATTTAAATTACCCAAATACAGGCTTGCTTACACATGGAGAATATGTTGGTTTGCCTGATGAGCAAATGGGAAATTCTGAAGTCGGCCACATGAATTTAGGTGCAGGTAGAGTAGTTTATCAAGATTTAATGTTGATTAATAAAAAAGTACAAAGTGGCGAATTACAAAAAAATGAAGTGCTTTTAAAGGCTTTAGATTATGCGAAAGCAAATAATAAAAATGTCCATTTTTTAGGCTTAGTTTCTGATGGTGGAATTCATTCACATAGTAATCATTTAAAAGCATTGATACAATTGGCAAATGACAGAAACGTAGCCAATTGTTTTGTGCATGCATTTACAGATGGTAGAGATACAGACCCAAAAAGTGGACGAGCTTTTATACAAGATATACAAGATTTTTGCTCAAATAAAACAACAAAAATTGCAAGTGTATGTGGCCGCTACTTTGCCATGGACAGAGATAAACGTTGGGAAAGAATAAAAAAAGCGTATGATTTATTGGTGAAAGGTGTAGGAGAAAAATTCCCAAGTGCTGTAGAGGCTATAGATGCTGCTTATTCAATTAATTGTACAGATGAATTTATCGAACCCGCAGTAATCGTTGATGCAAACCAAATACCACTAACAACTATCCAAGCAGATGATGTGGTTATTTGTTTTAATTTTAGAACCGATCGATGCAGAGAAATTACTACAGTATTGACACAGCAAGAAATGCCAGATTTTGGCATGAGCACATTGCCACTTTATTATGTGACAATGACCATTTATGATGCTTCGTTTAAAAATGTAAAAACAATATTTGGAAAAGACAATATTTCAAATTCACTTGGCGAAGTAATTGCACAACATGGTTTGACACAATTGCGCATTGCCGAAACGGAAAAATATCCACACGTTACCTTTTTCTTTTCTGGCGGAAGAGAGGAGGTTTTTCAAGGTGAAGAACGTATCATGATTCCGTCGCCGAAAGTTGCAACGTATGACTTGCAACCGGAAATGAGCGCATACGAAATTAAAGATGCAGTAATAAGATATATTGACGAACATTCACCTGATTTCATTTGCCTGAATTTTGCAAACACAGACATGGTTGGCCATACAGGCGTTTTTAGTGCTGCCGTTAAAGCAGCAGAGGCTGTAGATGATTGTGTGAAAGAAGTAGTGCAAAAAGCATTAACGCATGAGTATGCCATCTTTTTGACGGCCGACCATGGTAATGCTGATTATATTGTCAATACAGATGGTTCGCCGAATACCGCGCATACAAAAAATATAGTGCCTTTGTTTTTAATAAGCAATAGCTTTAAAGGCACTTTACAGCCTGGAAAATTAGCAGATATTGCACCTTCTATATTGAAAATGATGCAGCTGGAGATTCCAACAGACATGGACGGAACACCATTATTTTAACTAAACCTATTTACTTGAAATACACAATCCTGTTTTTTGTTTTTATAGCTTTTGTTTCTTGTAAACAAGATGAGAAAAAAGCACGTTTGTCCTCAAGCAAGCCTGTTTATTTCGACATAAAACAAATAGTGGAGCATGATATTTATTCTAATACAACTCAAAATTGTTCGGAAGAAAAATCGATACTTGTGAATAGAAAATCAGAAATACATATTAATCACAAAGTTAACTGGCGCGAAGAAATGCAGGTGTTGTTAGATTGTGATTTCAATAAAGCTGGTTGGATAGGAAAATTTGATTCAATTGTATCTGCAAATGGTTTGTCTGTTTCTTATGTCACGAAGAGCTCGAAAATCCCGATTAAAAAAGTAATTATAAACTATGCTGAAAAAAAACAAGCTATTAATTCAATAATCATTGAAAAAAAAATGGCCACTTTTTTAATTTCAAATACACAACAGCTGTTTTATTATCCAAATAAATCATTTAAAATAATAGCTAAGCAAAGTGCTATTTTTATGCAAGATTTTAATACAGAAATTGATGTAAAATTTATATGCAAATAAGCGTGAAAAGAAAATAACATGATGATAAATACCAACCCTACCGAAGGCATGAGAGATCTTACACCAAAAGAAGTAGAACTACGTTCTTTTGTTGCAAATAGCATCATTGATTGCTACAAACAATACGGATTTTCGCCAATAGAAACACCATGCGTAGAGAAAATAAACTTGTTGACAAGTGGCGATGGTGGCGAAAATGAAAAAATGCTTTTCAAGATATTGAAACGCGGCGAAAAGTTAGATGTGGCGGCTGCAACAAAGGATAGCGACATAGTAGATTTAGGCTTGCGATACGATTTAACAGTGCCTTTGTGTCGTTTTTATGCCAACAATAAAAATAAACTTCCGCAGCAATTTAAGTCAATTCAAATCGGTAGTGTTTGGCGTGCTGAGCGTCCGCAAAAAGGTAGGTTCAGACAGTTTACTCAATGCGATATCGATTTTATAGGCAATAAAGAAGTAACAGCAGAAATACAATTAATATTAGCTACAACAAATGCTTTGAAAAACATCGGATTTTCAAACTTTACCGTACGCATAAACGACAGAAGAATTTTAGAAAACTTGGCAAATTTTTGTGGCTTTGAAACCAATAGTCATGAAAAAGTATTTATCATTTTAGATAAACTCGATAAAATTGGCATCGACGGTGTACAACAAGAATTAGAAAAATCTGATTTTCCCAAAACGGCGATTGATAAATTTATCCAGATAGTTAATGCGTCCTTACAGTCACCTTTGAATGCTGATGATATTGCAAAGATGATACCTACAATTCCTGAAAATGTATTGGCTGATTTGAAAAAAGTAATGCAAACAGTAAAAAAACAAGCAGACGATTCTTTTTCAATGATATTCGATGTGTCATTAGTTCGAGGCATGGGTTATTATACAGGTCAAATTTTTGAAATCGGAATACAAGGCTATAGCAGCTCAATTGCTGGCGGTGGCCGATATGATAAAATGATTGGAAAATTACTCAATGGCAAAGAAGAAATTCCAGCTTGCGGTTTTTCAATTGGCTTCGAGCGCGTGATTTCTATTTTGGAAGAACAACATTTTGTAGTAGCAAATAGTCGCAAAAAAATCGTAATACTTTATAGTCAAGAAATCGAAGATTTTTCTTTAGTATTAGCGGAAGCAGCAAAGTGGAGAGCAGAAGGCAATATTGTATCATTAGAAATTCACAATAAGAAAAATACGAAAAAACAATTGGAAGCATTGGCACAACAAGGTTTTTCGGCATTTGGTATTTATCAAACAGAGCAAGATTTTGTGTTGAAAGAACTAATATAGTTTTAAGTTTTTGAACAATTTACACTGCATGTAGTTATTGTAGTAATGGAATTATACTAATGAACATCGTTTTTCCTAAAAATACAAATTGGTTTAAAGCAGCACTCTATGTGGCTGGTGTGTACCATGTATTGTGGGGCTTATCTGTTATAGTTTTCCCTTGTTTTTGGTTTGATTTAGCAGATTTATCGCATCCAAATTATGTTCAGCTTTGGCAATTTATCGGTTTGTATGAAGTCATATTTGGCAT
>JADKZZ010000194.1 GCA_020848475.1 Chitinophagales bacterium
ATGAAAATGGAAAGCACCATTGAAGCACACAGCGACGGCGAAGTAGAAGAAATATATGTAACAGAAAAACAATTTGTAGAAAGTGGAACATTGTTGTTGAAAATGAAAGAATAATGCAGTAATGAAGTAATGTAATAATGTAGCATTGTAAAAAATAGCAACGTTATTCCATTGAAGAAGGGAAACTCAAAGAAATCAACAAACAAAATACAATGAGATTCCCACTTTAACGAGAATGACACGAAAGAAAAAAACATTGGTAGATATAAATACGAATAGTGAATTTATACGTATGTCATTCCCTTGTAAAAGGGAATCTCATAAAAAAATAGGAAATGAAAATAAATAAAAAAGAACCATGTATTTATATTATTTCCAATACATTCGGAAATGTAATTTATATTGGAGTTACATCTGATTTATGGAATAGAATTTTACAACATAAACAAGGCGATGGTTCTGTTTTTACGAAAAAATATAAAATTAATAAACTAATTTATTTTGAAGAATTTACAAATATGATGGAAGCAATTGAAAGAGAAAAACAATTAAAGAAATGGAATAGAAAATGGAAAGACGAGTTAATAGATACAATGAATATAGAACGAATTGATTTAGCAAAGGATTGGTATAGCGAAAAAGATATAATTGAATACAATCAATCAAGAAAATATTTTATATAGATTTATGAGATTCCCGCTTTCGCGAGAATGACATTAACAACAAAAAAATTGAAACATAAAAAAAATTGAATTTAAACGTATGTCATTCCCTTGTAAAAGGGAATATCACAAAAAAGAAATAAAAAAAATAAATTAAACAACATACAATGAGATTCCCACTTTCGTGGGAATGACATGATAAATTAAAACAATAAATCACAATGCAATACACACAACAAGACACCTCCAATTTCGCAACACAAAACTTCGCTTACATCATCGTAGAAGAAAAAGACAATGTGCTAACGATTACATTGAATCGTCCTGAGAAACGAAATGCATTTCATGCACCACTTGCCAATGAACTCGCCTACGCACTCGCCTACGCACATTACAACAATGCTATTTGGTGTGTGGTATTAAAAGCAAATGGTCCAACATTTTGTGCCGGCGCCGATTTAAAAGCTTTTGCTGGCGATGACACTACAGAAAAACAATCGACCATTCCTATGCCAAAAGACATGGTAAAACTCGGCGATGAATTTAATGGTTTACACAAACCATGCATCGCACAAGTACATGCAGATGTATATGCTGGCGGCTTTCTAATGATTGGTGGATGCACTCATGTTATTGCGGTAGAATCTGCAAAATTTGGATTACCAGAAGTAAAACGCGGTATCTTCCCTTTCCAAGTAATGGCAACATTAGAGCCTTTAATGTCGGCACGTCAATTATTAGACTTATGCATACGTGCAAAAACATTATCTGCAAAAGAAGCACAAGAAATTGGATTAGTTTCTGAGCTTGTGAAAGAAGAAAATTTAACATCGAGAGTACAAGAATTAATTGCAGAAATTAAAGAGCAATCGCCAACAGCGATACGATTAGGATTAAAAGCATTCCAAGAAATGAAAACAAAAAATGCTGATGAGAAACACAAATACTTACATGCTATGCTGATGCAATGTTTACAAAGTAAAGATGCAGCAGAAGGCATAACAGCATTTAAAGAAAAAAGAAAACCAGAATGGATAGGTGAATAAATATTAAACTCTAATGCACAAAGAACATCTTTATCATAAATAAACATTTTCAAATCAACTCATTATCAAATTTCCAAATTAAAATAATATGTCAAACAAAAAACTAATTTTGAGTGCTGCACTTACTGGTGCTGCAACTAACCGAGCACATTGTCCAGCAATTCCTTACACACCAAAAGAATTGGGCGAAGAAGCCAAACGTGCAGTAGATGCTGGCGCAAGCATTGTGCATATACATGCGCGCGAAGACAACGGTATTCCGAGCTGGAGAACGGAAGTGTTTGAAGAAATAAAAGCGGAAGTACGGAAACATTCTGCTGATGTAATTATCAACTTTTCTACTGGTGCCATTGGACTTTCCGTAGAAGAGAGAATAAAGCATTTACCAGTAACAAAACCAGATATGGCAGCATTCAATATGGGAAGTATGAACTATGCTATCTTTTCAAAAAAACAAAAACAATTTTATTGGAATGCCGTGTTTGAAAACTCATTTGACACGATGATAAAAGTGGTAAAAACAATGAATGAGAATAATATTTGTCCTGAAATGGAATGTTTTGACACTGGACATATTTATAATGTTGAGCCTCTTCGAGAAATGGGCTTAATTCCTGACAACGCTTGTTATAGCTTAGTGATGGGCGTCTTAGGTGGCATTCCTGCAACAACAGAAAATTTGATTCATCAAATCAAACAAGTGCCGGAAGGTGCGTTTTGGCAAGTGATAGGCATTAGCAGAAAACAATGGCAGTTGGCGGCTACTGCTTGTACTATGGGCGGAAATTTTCGTGTTGGCTTAGAAGATAATTTTTATTTACCAAATGGCGAAATGGCAAAGTCAAATGGTGAGTGCGTAGAATGGGGCGCAAAATTAGCACGTATGTTAGATAGAGAAATTGCCAGCATTTCAGAAACAAGAGAAATGTTGAAATTGCAAAAAATAAACTAAAAACAATGACAGCATTAGAACAATACTATTTAACAGAAGAGCATCAACTATTCAGAAAAACATTACGAGATTTTTTGGATAAAGAAGCAATGCCTAATATAGAAAAATGGGAAAAAGATGGTTTTTTGCCAAGAGAAATTTTTAAAAAATTTGGCGAAATGGGCTTCTTCGGTATCACGCAAGAAGAAAAATACGGCGGTGCTAATCTCGACTTTTGGTATGATGTCATATTCATCGAAGAAACCAGTAAATGCTGGAGTGGTGGCTTTGGTGCAAGCATTTCTGCACATCCATATTTATCGATGTCTCATTTAAAACACGAAGCATCTGAACAGTTAAAAGAAAAATATTTACCTAAAGCCATTCGTGGCGAAATTGTGGGTGCATTAGCAATTACTGAACCTCATGCAGGTAGCGATGTTGCAGGTATCAAAACATCAGCAATAAAACAAGGCGATAAATATATCATCAATGGTAGCAAATGTTTTATCACAAACGGCGTACTTGCTGATTATATCATTGTGGCATGTAAAACAGCAAATACAGGCTCAAGTGGAATTTCTATGATATTGGTGGAAGGTAATTCAAAAGGATTAACAAGAAATAACTTAAATAAATTAGGCTGGAAAGCCAGTGATACCGCAGAGATTGCTTTCGACAATGTCGAAGTACCAATAGGAAATTTATTAGGCGAAGAAAATAAAGGTTTTTATTATATCATGCAACGCTTCGAATTAGAACGATTAACATTAGCATTAGGTGCATTGTCTTCGTCGGAGTTGATGCTACAATACACTTTGCAATACATGAGCGAACGTAGTGCATTCGGAAAACCAATTAATAAATTCCAAGTATTGAGACATAAAATAGCTGATTTATTTGCTGAAGTAGAAAGCGTAAAAGCATACACTTATCTGGTTTGTCAAATGCATAACGATAAAAATTATTGTGTAAAAGAAGCTTCCATGTCGAAACTGTTAGCAACAGAACTATCAGATAAATTAGCTTATCAATGTTTGCAAATGTTTGGTGGTTATGGCTATATGGAAGAATATAAAGCTGCTCGATTTTTTAGAGATTCACGATTAGGTACTATTGGCGGTGGCACATCTGAAGTTATGCGTGAAATAATTGCAAAAATGGTAATCGATGATATAGATTATGAGAAACGAGAAGTGAGAAATGAGATTAAAAATATTACTATTGATGAATTGTTTGCGACTTTGCCTGATAGATTGAAGAAGGAAAAAGCTGAAAGTGTACAAATGAATATTCTTTTTGAATTTGAAAATGATTTGTTTTATTCAGTAATCATTAAAGATGGAAATTTAACTGTCCAAAAAGAAAAAACGATGAATACTTACGACTTAATACTGAATACGAACACAGAAACATATATTGCTATTGAGACTGGAAAACAAAATCCACAAGAAGCATTTATGTCTGGAAAGGTTAAGATTTCTGATTTATCAAAAATGATGCAGTTCGGGTCTTTATTTAAAAAATTAATTAATTAATTAATAAAACACTTAGGCACTAAGTGCACTTAGTGTCTTAGTGGTAAAAAGAATAAAATTTTTAAATATGTCAGCACTATCTTATTACTTTAACGAAGACCATGAAACATTCAGAAAATCTATAAAAGATTTTTTAGAAAAAGAAGCCACACCGCATATCGACAATTGGGAAAAAGATGGAAAAATACCACGCGAATTTTGGAAAAAATTTGGCGAAATGGGCTATTTCGGATTAGCTTATCCAGCAGCTTATGGCGGTAGTGATTTAGACTTTTTTTATACGGTTGTCATGATTGAAGAAATATCAAAAATATTCTCTGGTGGTTTTGCAATTACGGCTGCTGTGCAGACTTGTATGAGCATGCCTTACATTTTACATCACGGTAGTGATTATTTGAAAGAAACATTTTTGAAACCAGGTATTGCCGGTGAAAAAATTGGTTGCATCGGCATCACCGAGCCAGGCGCTGGCAGCGACGTGCAAAACATACAAACTAAAGCAATAAAAGAAGGCGACAATTACATCGTCAATGGCAGTAAAACATTTATCACAAATGGTATTTATGGCCATTTTGTAATCTTAGTTTGTAAAACAAATCCTGCCGCTGGTGCTGCTGGCGTAAGTTTGCTTGTGGTCGATTTAGACAGCGAAGGCATTTCTAAAAATAAATTAAATAAATTAGGTTGGCATGCTTCTGACACTGCTGAATTGCATTTTGACAATGTAAAAGTACCTACAAAAAATTTATTGGGTGAAGAAGGAAAAGGGTTTTACTATTTAATGGGCGGCTTGCAATTAGAAAGATTAGCCGGCTCCATAATGGGTTATTCAGCGTGTGAAGGCATGCTGCAATATGGCATGGAATATATGAGCCAGCGCGAAGCATTTGGCAGACCAATCAATAAATTTCAAGTGTTGCG
>JADKZZ010000195.1 GCA_020848475.1 Chitinophagales bacterium
CGATAGAAATAATGTTATCATCTTTGCACTATATCCGAATGGTAATAATTTTGATGGTATTGCAAAAATTAGATACAAATCTAATTATGATGAAGCATCAATTTGTTCAATACCAATGGCAGAATATAGTATGCGCCGTATTTGGGACTTCCATATGACAAGTGGTTCTATAAATCCATTAAATCCTGTTAAAGTAAGGTTCTATTATATCGCCACAGAGAAACAAGCAATAATAAATGCAGCCCTAGCATTCCAAGGCTCGTGCGGTGGATATTACGAACCATTCGAGTGGTTTAAAACAGCAAATGGCGTACAATATATTCCGACTAATCCAGCACAAATCAATCCAGGAATTATTAATGCTGCTTATTCAGAAACGGCATGTTTAGGAAGTAGTTTGTTTGGCAGTCCGAATGGTTGTAATACTTTAACAGCACTCGATAATCAGTATGCTTGTAATGGTACGCTATATGTCGAATTAGGCGCAATAACAGGCTTCTCTGGCGGAACTGGTGCCGCAGGTGTAGGTCCATGGCAGAATGCTTCGCCATTGCCAGTGGAATTAATTTCATTTACTGGATATAATGATGGTGCTAAAAATGTGTTGAATTGGTCAACAGCATCAGAACGCAATACGCTGAAATTTGAGGTAGAACGTGCATCTAGTAATACAGGTCAATTTACCTACATTGGCGAATTGCCTGCTGCTGGAAATAGCAGTCAGCCATTGGCTTATACATTAGATGATAATCGACCGAATATTGGCGAAAATTATTACAGACTGAAAATGATAGACAGAGATGGTAGCTTCAAATATTCGCATACTATTCTAATTCGAAATGAAGAAGTGATTACATCAAATGCAATTAATGGCATTTATCCGAATCCAACCAGCCACTTGATTAATATCGACTATCAATCTGTAAATAGTGGTAATGCAGTGCTGAAAATTGTTAATGTGATTGGACAAGAAATTAGCAGTATAGTACAAGCTATTGTCAAAGGCAAACAAATTATCCAGATAGACGTGAGCAGCCTTGCTGATGGCGTATATATCTTAAATATTCAAGATTCGCAAAACGGAAAAGTATTGCAGTCTAAGTTTGTAAAAGACTAAAGTAAACTTGCATATTAAATCCCGACATTTAGTCGGGATTTTTTATTTTTGTACTATGAGATTTTTTCTATCAGTAATTTTTTGTTGTATTTATTGTATGTCATCTGCTCAAGGTGTATTAGATTCTACAGCGCAAGACACTTTATTGGTGCAAGCAGTTGATGATAGTAGCCTAATGAAGGCAGCTCCAATATCAAATATAGAAGCAACAAAGCTAAATGCAGTAAATAATCTTACTATTACA
This sequence comes from Chitinophagales bacterium, assembly GCA_020848475.1. Taxonomy (GTDB): domain Bacteria; phylum Bacteroidota; class Bacteroidia; order Chitinophagales; family JADIYW01; genus JADJSS01. The sequence goes on from JADKZZ010000195.1 coordinate 1,362, forward strand.
AAAAAAAAGAAAAAATATTCGATTGATAAAGTTCGAATTCTTTTTGGTGTCAATTATTCTTTTTACCAAGCACTAATGACAGAGCGCGATATTTTTCAAGGTGTGTACTATCCAGTGAAAGACTCTGCGCCAGTGTGGACGGAACGCGATACTAAAAACAATCTTGCAAAGCAATACAAAAGCAGTAATTTCCAATTTAGTATTCAAGGCAATGTATGGAAAGGATTATTTGTCGGTATGCATTATCAATTTTTTTCAGTGAAGCAATATAAGAAAGATGAAAATCGTGGTAATCTATTGTCAAAAGTAAATACCATGTTTTTTATTGCATCTGCTCAAATAGGATATGTGTTTGAGTTCTTAAAAGATAAAACATTACAATTACATCCTTCCATCAGAATTGGTGGTTTTACTGCTGATGATTATTATGATAGTGGTAAAGGAAAAAAATTATTTTTTGGAACGGATATTCAATTGCGTTACTTAATAAAAAGAAAAGCCGGCTTCAGCTTAGGTTTTGATTATGATTTCTTACACTACAAACAAAAAGATTACACAGATATTTTCCATAGAAAAACGTATCAGAAAACTTCATTTAGCAATTTTCATTTGAATGCAGGTGTGTTTGTCAATGTTTCCATCAATACAAAAAAGTAAAACTATTGTACTAACGAATGCAAAAAAAAATTACACCATTAAAACTCATCACGATACTTATCGTTTTAATGTTGAGTGTAATTGTATTATACTATAATGAAACCTTAAGAGTGCCATCAATTTTTGATGGTAAATTTTATACAAGCGCATTAATTGTGCCAGCAACAAAATTAGAGCCATTGCCAGAAAAATCAATAGCATTGCCAGAAACCAACTTATGGTTAGACAGTGCGATGGCAATTCAATTTCCATATCCTGATTTCTTCTTAGAAAAAACCAGTACGACATCATTTGTCGTAGTAAGAAATGACAGCATCATTTTTAAAAGATATTTGAATGGCGTAAAGGAAGGAGAGAACACACAGCTGTTTTCTGTAACAAAAGTGTTTGTAACCGCATTGTTAGGTATGGCCATTCAAGATAAGTATATCAAAAATCCGGACGAACCAGTTACCCATTTTTTTAAAAATTTGCCGAGCGCACAATTCCAACACTTAACGCTACGCCACTTAATGCAAATGCAATCAGGTTTAAATTATGATGAGTATGGAAAGATATTTCAAACTCTTCAATATTATTACGAGAAAAATCTCACGCGTTCTATCTATGGTGCAACGTTTGATACAGTACCTGGATTTTTGTTTAAGTATAAATCAATCGATACGCAGATATTGGGTGAATGTATAAAAAATGCATTAGGCAATAAAAAAATACTAGACTATTTCCATGAGCGCTTATGGAACCAATTAGGCATGCAAGATACCGCATACTGGGCACTGGATAGTCGCTTGATGCGTAATCCAAAATACTATGGCGGTCTGAATATGTCAGCACGCGATTTAGCAAAATTTGGCGTCATGATAATACACGATGGCAAATATAAACGCAAACAATTATTGCCTAAAGATTGGTTTAACTATTGTGATGATACTTTGCATCGTTGTAAAGAAGAAGATAAATACTGCATGGGTTGGTATTATTCCGTTGATGATGATAATAGTGATGTCTATTATGCCGCAGGTTTCAATGGTCAAATAATGCTCATCAATGAAACAAAAAATGTTATTATTATACGTTTAGGGAAAGATCGTGGAGGCGTAAATTGGTATCCAATCATGAAGAAATTATCCGAATCAGTTTAAAACCACATTAAAAATAGTTAATAAATACATTTATAAAGGCAAATACCTTATTTTTGCAGTTCTAATTTAAAAAAAATGAACACTAAATTTTTTATTGCCGCTTTCGTGTTGTTAACGATGACAACTATGGCTGAGGCAAAATCTAAATGCTGTAAGAAAAAAGTAAAATGTAAGGCTAATGAAGTAAGTTCAAAAATCATAGATTCTGTTAGCTTGTCAAATAAAATCGATACTATTTCTTATTTCTTAGGTATGCAAATTGGTGCTGATATGGAGCGTAATGGCGCTAGCGACATCAATCCTGATGCACTGAAACAAGGCTTGTCCGATGCTTTAAAAAAATCAGCATCAAAAGTAGATATGCAAACTGGTATGGTGTATGCACAATCTTATTTTATGGAAAAACAAGCAATCAAAAAAGCAGCAGAAGAAGCTGTGGCTAAAAAATTCTTTGATGATTTAGCAGCGAACCCAAACATAAAAACTACTGCAAGCGGTTTGCGCTATGAAGTTGTAAAAGATACAGTAGGCGAAAAACCCTTGGCTACCGACAAAGTGACCGTACACTACACAGGCACACTTGTAAACGGAAAAGTATTTGATAGCTCAGAAGGTGGCGAACCGGTTACTTTCCCTTTAAATCAAGTCATCAAAGGCTGGACAGAAGGCGTGCAATTAATGTCGATTGGTGCTAAATATAAATTCTATATTCCTGGCAATTTAGCTTATGGCGAACAAGGTGTGCCACAAGCAGGTATTGGGCCAAACGAAACTTTGATATTTGATGTAGAATTATTAAAAATAGAAAAACCAGCTCCACAATTGCAACAAGCACCTTCTAATATCAAAATCGAACAACAATAATTATAAATCAATTTCAATAATAATTTTAAAAATGAAAAAACAAACATTATCAATAATGGTACTTGCAATCATGGCCATTATGACCGCTTGTAAATCAAAAAATGATTTTTCAGGAAATACACCTAAAAAAGGAATCGACTCTGTTTCTTATGCTATTGGTGTTCAAATCGGTGAAGACTTAAAACGAAATGGCATTGATAGTTCTTTTAATGTAGAAGTATTAGCACGTGGAATTTATGAAGCAATCAATAATAAAAAATTATTGTTTGGTGGCGACACATTAACCGATGTATTAATGAAACATTTCAATCCGCAAATGTTTGCCATGGTGGAAGAAAACAACAAAAAAGCAAAAAAGTTCTTCGAAGAAAATGCTAAAAAACCAGGCGTAAAAACAACGGCAAGTGGTTTGCAATATGAAGTAATTACAGAAGGCACAGGCCCAAAACCGAAAGCTACTGACGTGGTTAAAGTTGACTATGTTGGAACACTTTTAGATGGTAAAGAATTTGATAGTTCTATCAAACGCGGTGAAGCAGCAACGTTTCCTCTCAACGGTGTAATTCCAGGTTGGACAGAAGGTTTGCAATTAATGAATGTTGGCTCTAAGTACAAATTGTACGTGCCTGGCAAATTAGCTTACGGCCCTCAAGGGCAACAACAAGCAGGTATCGGACCAAACGAAACTTTAGTGTTTGAAGTAGAACTAAAAGGCATTGAGCCACCTCAAGCAGCAGGACAAGGTCCAGACAATGCAGCATTACAAAAAATGATGGAAGAAGCATTGCAAAAACAAGCAGCTGGTAAATAATTTATATCCTAAATTTTTATAAAAGGCTGTCTGTGAGGACAGCCTTTTTTTGTGTAAAACATAAATTGAAATTGACAAAACTACGTTGTACATTGTAACATCGAAAAATATAAAAATGAAAATATACACTAAAAAAGGAGATACAGGCACCACGGCACTCTATGGCGGATTGCGTTTGTCAAAGGCCGATTTGCGCATTGAAGCCTATGGAAATGTTGACGAATTAAATTCGTTTATTGGCTTGGCGGCAACGTATATGGAAGAAAAAGAATACAGTGATTTAATTCAAGATATACAAAGCAGATTATTTGACATCGGCACACATTTGGCCGCAGAGCCAGGCAAAAAAAATCTCATTTTGCCAGAAATTAAAGAGGATTATATTGTGGTCTTAGAGCAGTATATCGACAAAATGAATGAGCATTTGCCAGAATTGAAATTTTTTATTTTACCAGGTGGCAATAAAGCAGCTGCCGTTTGTCATGTAGCCAGAACAGTTTGCCGACGTGCCGAACGTGGCATAGTGCGCCTTGCTGAGCAGGAAGAAATATTACCAGCATTGGTAAAATATCTCAATCGTTTGTCGGATTTTTTATTTGTATTGGCTCGCAAAATGGCAAACGACGGAAATACGCCCGAAATAGTGTGGAAAAGTCATTGATAATCAGTGCAAAAGAAGTATGTTATTTTTTATTTGGAGATTTAAATTTTAGGCATATATTTGCAGTCCTTTTAATGATTAACTAACAAAATAAACGAATAAAATATGTATTGGACACTTGAATTAGCCTCGTATTTGGAAGAAGCACCATGGCCTGCTTCAAAAGATGAGTTGATAGACTTTGCTATTCGAATTGGTGCGCCTTTAGAAGTGATTGAAAACTTGCAAGAGCTCGAAGACGATGAGGAATTATATGAAAGCATAGAAGATATCTGGCCGGAATATCCAACGAAAGAAGATTTTCTGTTTAATGAAGATGAATATTAAATCAAAAAAATAAAATAAAAATGTCTAACCTTTTGTTAGGCATTTTTTATTTTATAGGAATGCCAATGAATGTGCTGCTATTGGCACTAAAATGACCAAATCCATTTTTAATATTGCTCTTTATATTTATTCGGTCATATTGCCCATCGTTTAAATAATCTATGCCGTAACGCAATTGCTGCGTGTTCCATTCATAAAAATTCTTACCTAACCTAGAGAGCTCAATAATCAATGCAATTTCTTTGTAATTAGTATTGTATTGACTTGGAAAACTAACCGTTAATGATGTGAGCTGTCCGTTAAAATTATCATCAGTCGTGTAGGAACGTGGCCAAAAATTATTGACATTAGGAATAAGTGGTGTGTGTGATGGAATGTCCCAAATATAATCATACTTGTATATCGTGTCACCTTGATTGTCAATAGTTGGTTTTAGCACACGATAAAACGTTGCTAAAAAATAATACTCTTTAAAGTCGGCACTATCTTGAAATACAATAATGTAATGTCCATCTTTTTTTGTTTGTAAACTATCTGCATGTTGCAACAGCGCGAAGTTGATAATGTCAGGTTTAAATGGTAAATATTCACTAGCCTCTGCAATGCCTAATGTTGCATGTGTAGATACGATTTTATACGTTTTATTTTCTTGTAATAAAAAACTTGAAGTGTAATAGCCTAAGCCTGATAATGTATCTTTTAAAACAAATGCTAATGTCTCTTTAAAAATGTCATTTTCATAAATATCGACTTTACAATCATTCAAAAATTCAACAGCACTATAATCATCAGCACGCTTGCTTTTGCTAATATTTACGGTCAAGTTCGTATTAGGATATAAATTGGCGTTGATGACTTGCTTGATTACGGTGTTGTCAAAATCTAAATGTATTACTTTCTGACAAGCAGCGCACATAAATATTGTTGAAAATAAAATGCAACAACAATATGCATAATAATACACACCTTTCATTTCTATTTTATTGCATCGCTTGCTTGCTTTCATTTTTCTTTTTTTATTTCAAAGCTAATCGTGTATCCAATTGATGGAATAATAGGAAACATACTGAGTTGTTTATACTGTCTGGTTTTGTTTCCCATCTCATCTATTTCGCTATCTCTAAAAACGGTAAAAATATTCATGTGGTTATACACGTTGTAAATGCTAATATTGAGCACATGTTTAACGCGTTTAGCTTGTTTGGTATAATTCATGCCAATGTCTAAATGATGATATGCTGGCAGTACATAATTATTTCGCTCATTCCATACGGTCATAAAATCTTGTGAGCCAGTTAAAGGCTCATTGTTTCTGTCGTAATTATATAAGGTTTCATCGCTTGCATACGTTGTGTTCGGCGTAGTCATTCGCCAGCCTGTGCCATAGGTCCATGCCATAGTAAAGTCAAAGTGCTTTTTAAGTTTATATTGCAATACAATAGAAATATCATGCCGTCTGTCATATTTGTAATAAAATGTTTTGCCATCATTGAGTTCAGGATATTGACGCGTACTCCAACCTAAATTATATTTCAGCCAAGCTGTAAATTGACCTTTTGTTTTAGCAAAAAATAGTTCAAGACCATACGCCTTTCCAGTGCCACTATTCAGCAATTGCTCGTCCCACGCCATGTTGTTGACGATAAATGTAGTGCCGTATTTATATTCTGATAGATGATGCATAGTTTTATAATATGCATCGATGCTAGCGCTGTATCCTTTTGGATGGTCATACTGTATGCCGCCAGCATACTGCCATGCTGTTTCTGGTTTTATTTTTGCAGTAGCAGGCACCCAAATATCATTGAGTATATCGCCAGTATTATTAGTAAGTAAATGCATAGGCTGTACAGTTCTACTCACAGCCGTACGCAAGCTCATACCATTAATCGGATGGTAAATTAATTCCGCTCGTGGCTGCGGATAGAATATACTTTTCTTGTTGACATGATATAAGAATAACTGCATGCCAGCATTTAATTCTAATTTATTTTTCCAGGTAAAACGATAATCGGCAAACGCATAAAAATCTAGCGTATTTACTTTTGGATTGACATATTTTTCTGATTGAATGATGCTGTTTGTGCTGTCATAAACCTTAGCATCGATCGTATTGATGTGAAATGTTCTTGCATTAAATTTGATGCCGTAATTAAGATGATGCATGTCTTTTATAGCATGTTCAAGCATCGTCAGCCATTTGTGCTCATTAATTTTAGAGGCATTATTGTATTGTGTTTTGTGAATGTCATTAGATAAATTTGTATAGTTACGCTCGATGATTGCAAATTGTTGTTTAGCTGATAAATTATAGAAACTATAAGCGTAAGCATTGTAAATTGTTTGTTTTTTTAAGTTTGTTTTCCATTCTATGCTATTCGCAATATTCTGCCAGCTCAATTTTCTTTGTGTATAATCTTTACTATATTTTGTAGTGCGTTTATATTCTTTTCCTTCTCCAAATGTAAAAAAATCACTGCCTGTATATAGGCTCCATGATAATGTATTTTTATCATTGACATGATGTTGTATGGCTGCGTTGATATCGTAAAAAAAATATTTTAAAGTGCCGTTTTCGCCATTTCTTTTATATTGTTTTGCAGCAATAGGTTCTGTAAAAAATCCTGCATGACAATCGCGTATCGAAAAATTAAACGATGTTTTTTCTTTCTTTAATGGTCCTTCGATATGAAATTTTTGTGTGATAAAACTAATACTGTAATCACCTTTCCAAGTCTCTATATTGCCAAAGTTGGGTTCGATATTTAATACAGCAGATAGCCTTCCGCCATACTGTACAGGAATATAGCTTTTATAAATATCCATCTTCTTCAATGATTCTGTAGTGAAGACGGATAAAAAACCATAAATATGCGATGCATTAAATACAGTGGCATGATGAAAAAGCATTAAGTTTTGATCAGGGCTTCCGCCTCTTACAAATATGCCACGTGCTCCTTCTTGTCCACTCTGAATTCCAGGTGTTAGCAGTATAGCTTTCATGATATCTTTTTCGCCGAAAAACGCAGGAAGCTTTTCAACACTCATGCTACTCAGCGTTGTAACACCTGAGGTACTCATCGTGGCTGTTTTGTTTATTTTTTCTGCAGCCACAGTAACGCCATCTAACTGAATTATTTCTTGTAGTGATATATCAATTGTACTATCTTTCGTGATATTGACTTCTCTGAAAATTGTGTTGAAGCCGATGCAAGAGAATTCAAAATTATATTTTCCAGCTGCTAATAGGATTTCAAATTTGCCTAATGAATCTGTAGTGGAAAATGTTCTTGATGTTGAATCATAAATATTAGCAAATGCAATTGCTTTGTGTGTTTGTTGTGATAAAATCTTGCCTTTAAATGTGTATGTATTTGTTGCATAACATACTAAGCCGCAAAGACTCAATAGTACATACATACAGATGCTATAAAGGTAGTTTTTCATAGTATAGTCATTACTAATTTACAAAACGAATAATGTTTATTGCATTTTTTTAGTGTAAATCATCATTTTAGGCATATATTACGTATGCATGATGCTAGTGTTAAGTACCTTATATTGCTTGTGATTAGCATCATAATTTAGGTAATTTGCATGATATAAATCATCTTAGTACATAACTAAAAACATATTCTATATGCTAATTAAAGTGAAAATTTGTATTGTAAAAATAGCTATTTAGAATTAGCTGATTTACACTGAAAAAATACAAAATGAAATTTAAATTAATCAAACCAATTTTTAACTTTTTAAACAATTTTAGTATGAGAAAATGGATCATCGCGCCTGTATTAGCATCATTAGTGATGTTTGGCGTAAGCGCTTGTAAACAAAACGAGAGCGCACCTGCAACGATGTCATCTGCAGAAGCCGAAAAAATCGTAGCGGAAGGAAATTATGAAGAAGCAGAAGTGACTGCACCACCATTAGTGCCTGCACCAATTGGTGACCGTAAAGCAAAAAAAGTAATCATCAGATTAGAAACTATCGAGAAAGTAGGCGAGTTGGAAGATGGTACTCAATACACTTTCTGGACTTTCAATGGTACTGTACCAGGTTCATTCATTCGTGTTCGCGTAGGTGACGAAGTAGAGCTTCACTTAAAAAACAACGAAAACAGTACTGTTTCTCACAATATCGACTTACACGCTGTAAATGGTCCTGGTGGCGCTGCTGAAGGCACTTTGGTTGCACCTGGCAAAGAAGCAGTAGTCAACTTTAAAGTAACTAATCCTGGCCTATATGTTTACCACTGTGCTACAGCACCAGTACCAGAACATATTGCTAATGGTATGTATGGTTTAATCTTGGTAGAGCCTGCTGGTGGTTTGCCTAAAGTAGATAAAGAATTCTACATTATGCAAGGCGACTTCTATACATCTGGCAAAAAAGGAGATAAAGGTTTGTTGAGCTTTAACTTAGATAAAAGTATTGCTGAAAATCCTGACTATGTAGTATTCAATGGTAATGCAACTTCTTTGTTAGGTAAAAACGTATTGCAAGCAAAAACTGGTGAAACTGTTCGTATCTACTTTGGCGTTGGTGGTCCTAACTTAACTTCTTCATTTCACGTAATTGGTGAAATATTTGACAAAGTGTATATCGAAGCGGGTACTAAAGTAAACGAACACGTACAAACTACAATGGTGCCTGCAGGTGGTGCAGTAATTGTTGAGTTCAAAGCTACAGTTCCTGGCGATTATGTAATCGTTGACCACTCTTTATCAAGAGCATTTAACAAAGGTGCTATCGGTAAAATAAAAGTTACAGGCGATGAAAATCCTACAGTTTATAAATCAAAAAAATAAACAAAGATTTTAATTAGTCAATAAAAAAAATAAGATGAAACCTCTTCCATATCTTCTAATACTTCTACTGTTTATTGCTTGTGAAACAAAACAAGTAAATAAACAGGTATTAGAAGATTGGAAAGATGAAATCAAACCAGTACACTCATCTAAATTAATGCAGAAAATTGATTCAGGAACTTATCAGCTATTTTTTGGAAAAGATTCTGGCGGGCTTGCAATTGTACCTACTTTTTATTTAGACGAAACAGCAGTTACGAATGCTGAATATTTAACTTTTCTAAAATCAAATCCACAGTGGACAAAAAGTAGAGTGTTGCATATTTTCGCAGATTCTACTTATTTAAGCAAATGGAAAAGTGATTATGAAATTCCAGCAAACGCTGACCCAAACGCACCTGTTACAAACGTTTCTTGGTTTGCCGCAAAAGCTTATGCTAAAAGTGTCGGTAAAAGATTGCCAACAGTGGATGAATGGGAATTTGCAGCATTGGCGAGCCGTGATGCAAAAAATGGGAAAGGCACTCCTGAATATGATAACTATCTGATGAAATCATATTTGAATAGAGGAATGTACTTGAAGCCAGTAAAACAAAGCCCAGCCAACTTCTATGGCATCTACGATATGTTTGGCGTTATTTGGGAATGGACAGAAGATTTTAATTCTGTAATGATTACTAATGACTCCAGAAACAATGCATCAGATGAAAATTTATTCTGTGCAGGTTCATCAAATTCCACTTCAGATTTACGTAATTATGCAGCATTCATACGTTATGCCATGCGCGGAAGTGTGAAAGCAAATTATTGCATCAATAATTATGGCTTCAGATGTGCAAAAGATGTAGAAACTTCTAAAAAATAATAACATGAAACGAGTACTAATTTTAAGCCTTTCTATTTTATTGTTCTTTGCTTGTAAAAATAATACAAGCAGCAACGATATTTCAGCCGATTCGGTGTACCATTTGCCTTCACAATGGGAAAACCAAGCAGGTCAAAAAATGAAAATGGCTGACTTAAAAGGAAAAGTAGTAGTGATGGTGATGATTTATTCTACCTGCAAAACGGCATGTCCAATTTTAACTTCCGAAATGGGAGAGATTGCCAGCAGATTAGCTGATGTAAGCCCAAAAGATATTCGTTTTGTAATGGTGTCTATTGACCCACAAACAGATACGCCAGAACGTATGACAGCCTATTTAAAGAAAAATAATTTTAG
>JADKZZ010000196.1 GCA_020848475.1 Chitinophagales bacterium
AATTTATTCAAGATTTAGAAAGAGAACTTGTTCGTAATTTTGTCATACTATGTGATGGAAATATTGAAAAAGTAAATCAATTTCTCTATTCTTATAATACAACGTAATCTTCCGAACACTTATGGTGAGGACTCCGACCATTAGATAGAACGACCAATAGTGAAACAGGAAAGTCATTCCCACGAAAGTGGGAATCCCAAAGAAAATGTTTTATCATATTATGAGATTCCCTTTTGCAAGGGAATGACGGTTCTTAAAATGAGATTCCCTCTTTCGAGGGAAAGACTGTTCGATAAAATGAGATTCCCTTTTGCAAGGGAATGACAGGACATAAAATGAGATTCCCTCTTGCGAGGGAATGACATTCCGATAAAATGAGATTCCCTCATTCGAGGGAATGACGGTTCTTAAAATGAGATTCCCTCTTTCGAGGGAAAGACAGTATATTATTTTCGCTTATTAAATCGTTCTTTGACAAAAATCAATAGTTATAATTTTAATGATACTTTGATTTGAATTAACTTTGGAATACGTAAACACTAAACAATAAATGATGAGAAAATTACTAATGTCAAAGATTTTGTTTTCAATATTGATTGCAACAGGTTGTGTTGCGTGCATTCCGAAAGGAACACAGCCTAATACTGCTGTTATCATACATAGTTCAGAAGTATTTACTAGCGGCACAGGTGGCTATGGCTCTTATCGTATTCCTGCTATCATAAAATCAAACGATGGTGGTTTACTTGCTTTTATTGAAGGTCGCGTAAACAACTCTAACGACTTTGGAAATATTGATATATTGATGAAAAAAAGTATGGACGGTGGTAAAACTTGGAGTGCTGCAAAAGTTGTAGCAGACAATGGTAATTTACAAGCAGGCAATGCATGTCCTGTTGTAGATAATACGGATCCAGCATATCCGCAAGGCCGTATTTTCTTATTTTATTGTACAGGAAATAACACAGAATCCAATGTTTCTAACCTTAATGGTGTAAGAGAGATATGGTATAAAACTAGTACAGATAATGGCGACACTTGGTCAGATTCTGTAAACATCACGTTACAAGTACATCATCCGTATCAACCAACATTTAATGCAGCCTATAACGACCCATTAAAATGGTCAACTTATGCAACAGGACCTGGCCATGCACTACAAATTACGCAAGGTGCGAATGCAGGTCGTATAGTCGTTCCAATTAATCATGGAATATTTACAGATAAAACAAACTATGCAGCAGCATTTTATACAGATGATCATGGAACAACATTCCATTTGTCGCCTGACGTTAGCATGAAATCAAATGAGACGACAGCCGCAGAACTTCCAGGTGGTGGCGTTTTGCTTAATTCACGTGATCAATATTTAGGAAGTGGAAAACGTATTTTGTCTTATGATACGACTGGACTATTAAATACGAGTAGTGGTTGGCAAACTAGCATTAATTCCTACTTAACAGATCCTGTTTGTCAAGGTAGTATGATTAATTATTTAACAACTACAAACAAAGATGTATTGTTGTTTTCTAATCCAAATAATAACATTACTAGAAGTGCATTAGGCATACGCCAAAGTTACGATTGGGGAAAGACATGGTCACAAGCACTAATTTTAGATGCAGGTTATGGCGGTTATTCTGATATTGCAATTGTCTCCAGTACAAATATTGGTCTAATATATGAATCGAAAAATGTGAGTGCAGTGACATTTGTGCTATTCCCTTATTCAAAAATTCCTGCTCCATTGTAAGGAACTTTTGATTTGAAAATATAATTTCAAAAAGCAGTAAATGGATTTCATCTACTGCTTTTTTTATTGTATATTTTGTGTACATGCTGTACTATACAATACTATACAATATCAAACATGATGCATATATTGATTGTTTTCTAAAAAAATAATAGAAGATGCCGTTCCTGAATATTGGAAAATAATAGTAGCAGATTTTTTATCTATTATAGCTTTTTTCTCAAAAATATTAAAATCAAAATGTATCGGTAAAATGATGTAGCTGAAGTATTGTGTATGTAACTTATTTTCTTGTAAAATTTTTATTTTTTCATTTTTTGGTAAGTCTTGAATAATCAATTGCTGCGGTCTTACTTTGTGATGTAAATAATAATCAATGGCAATCATTTCTTTTACAATGATATCATCAGCATAGTTGGAATTTGCGAATTGATAAATGATTTCATACACATCTTTTAAAGTATATCTATGTAAGTGGCTGACGCTTGAAAAATAAGTGCCTAAGCCTTGTAAAAAATCAAAAATGCTATAATGTAATGCAATATATTTTAGTGTGTTTATTGCTCTTCCTTTATTCCAATAAATTTCTAAAGCATGTTCAAGAAGTACAATTTTTTCTAACTCGGTTTTGCTCAAATAATTACTCTCAATAATTTGATAAGGTGGATTTGGATCAAACACAAAACCATGTTGTTGATGTTTATCACGAACTGGTGTTCCTTTTAAAAATTTCAAAAAACCTAATTGTAATTCTGGTGCGAAAAGCTTAAATACTTCTTCAAACGAATATTTTATATCGTCGTAATAATCTAATGCCAAACCAACAATTAAATCAAGGTGTAATTCGATTTTATTTTCGAGTGTTTTAATGATTGATTTTGTTTTTTCAAAATTCTGTTTTCTACTGACAGCAAGATTTGCTTTTTGATTTACTGTTTGAATGCCAATCTCAAATCGGAATAAACCTTTCGGCACATAATCATGAATAAATTGAACAATATCAGGATGAATGATGTCTGCTGTTATTTCGAATTGAAAGATATTATTTCCAGTATGATTGTCTAAAATAAATTGGAAAATATCTATCGTGAAATCTTTTTTTAGATTGAAAGTGCGATCTAAAAATTTGATTACACGACCATGTTGCATCAAGTAAAGTAAATTTCTTTTAATGCTTGCATTTGGAAAATAACGCACTTTATTATCTAGACTAGCTAAACAAAATTCGCATTTGTAAGGACAACCACGAGAGGTTTCTATGTATAAAACTTTTGTTTTTAAACTCTCTTTATCATCATCGCTATATGGCATTATTTCTGCCAATGCTTCTAATGGAATTTGCGCGGCTACTTTGTTTTCAATTATCTTATTGTCGTCCGTTTTATAGATTAAAGCAGGCACTTCTTCGACATTTGGATAAGAATGAAAAAATGCTTGCAGTGGAATTTCTCCTTCTCCTTGAATAATGAAATCAATGTATGGTAATGCTATCACATTATGATATTCATAGCTCACTTCTGGTCCACCAAGCAAAATTTTTATACTTGGGTTTTTTGTTTTAATTTTTTTGGCAACGGAAAGCGTTTGCGTGATATTCCAAATGTAACAGCTAAATGCAATAACATCATAAGCAGTACAATAAGATACAATACCATCAGCATCTTCATTGATGGTAAATTCTTTCCAATGTATATTTTCTTTATTTTTATTTAATTGATAAAAAATACGAATGGCTAAGTTGGTATGAATATATTTTGAATTAAGTGTAGCCAGTAAAAATTGCATACCACAAAGATAAACTATTAATATAGAACTCGAAATCGCTAAACATGAAGCTTATTGTTATCTAACTTCTTTTAATTCTTCCCATTTTTTGTCGTTCATATTGTCATCTAAATTTGGATTATAGGTGTTAGATTTTGTGCCAATATATTCACCATCACTATTCATCCAATATTGATTATAACCTTGCTGTACTTTATAAGTTTGTCCTGTTTCTGAATTATGTACTTTTTGGTTTTCATAAATATTATCGATAAACTGCTCTTGGTTTTTATCGCTTGCTGCATTTTGTGCTTTCCAACCAGACATAATCGCATCGTTTATCGCATTTGATTTATTTACATGAGCAATTTGGCTGGCCTCAAATGCGGCTTGGTTTGCTTTCATTTTTCTATTAAATATTTCCCAACTTTGACCAATGCGCGCTGCTTCTTCTCTGTTATATGCCATTATGGGTTCAAGATTATAGCGCATATTGGAGAGACCAAATATTAATTGTTTTTTTGCCAACTCAAATGCATCTGCATCAGCGACTAGCATAGAATAAAAATAATACCATGTTTGCATTTGTTGTGTATTGCTGACATTTAAGTGTAAAATGATGAAGGCTTTATCGCCATTATCTTTTTTCCATTCAGTGCCATATACACGTACATCTGTTTTTGATGGAACCGCTTTGTATAATTGATCACTATACCATTTATCCATCTTGCTAATTTCTGGAATTTCATAATGTTTTACATACTGCCATCCTTTTTTTGCTGCTTCTGGTATGATGTCTTCTTCTATTAATCTATCGATGCCTGGCATTTCTCGTTGTGGCGATTGAGAATAGGCATATTGCAAACTTGGATCATAATTTATCATAAATGACTTTCCCGGAAAATCTGTAACTCTAATACCATTTGGACCAATCATTGTTGCGCCTTCCGTATTTAGTTTCCACGTTGCTGGTAATGGAATTAAAGCATCTACTGTTCCTTTGTTGTTTTTTAATTCAAACATTTCTAATTTCTGCCAATTGTTTTTCTTTTCGTTTGAAGAATTACCATCATTATTTGATGTATTATTTTCTTCTTGAGAAAGCTTGTTTTTCTGTGCTTCGCTATTATTACATTGTATAAATATAATCGACGATAATAGCACAATAATGAGTATGCGCATAGTTATGGTTTTTTAATAAAGAATAAATTAAAATTACATTTTTAATACCTAAAAAGCAAATTAGAATAAGTATAAAAGTGATATTAATAAGTAGTATTAAGTACGAATCGTCACATATAATCTGCGTCAAATCCCCAACGGTATTCCATTAAAAATCCTAATGCTTCTTCGACATTTAATTCTTCGAATAATACTTTATAAATAGTTTGAATAATAGGTACTTTTATGCCAGTGCTATCGGCTAATTTTTTTGAAATACTTACTGTTTTTATGCCTTCTGCCACTTCAGATGAAGTAGCAATAATTTGTTCTAATGTTTCGCCTTTAGCGAGTCGTGCGCCTACGGTATAGTTTCTACTCATAGGCGAAGTACATGTTGCCACTAAATCGCCGATACCAGCCAATCCGAGAAAAGCTTGTTTGTTGGCACCCATTGCGCTGGTAAGTCTAATAATTTCACCTAATCCGCGAGTAATGAGAAAAGCCATAGCATTTTGTCCATATCCTAAACCACCTAGAGCACCTGCTGCTAATGCCATTGAGTTTTTCATAACGCCAGCTAATTCCACAGAATAGATATCGTGATTGCTATATACTTGTAATCTTTTGGAACGAATAGCATTTTCGCCTTCGCGAATTACTTCATCAAATTTGCTGGCAATCACGGTTGCTGCTGGTTGCAGATTGGCGATTTCTCTTGCTAAATTTGGACCACTCATACAGCCAACACGCTTTACGCATGTTTCTTCCAAAATTACTTTACTCATGGTGTAAATGTCCGCTGGTTTTAACAAAACATCTTTATCAAGAATGGTTTTATCTTTTTCTAATTTTATGTCAAAACCTTTTGTACAATGAATCATCATGTGATCTGGCCGCAGGTAGGGCGCCATGTTTTGCATTACTTGTCTAAATCCATCGGAAGAAACAGAAGGAAAAATGAGATAACATTTATCTGTAAGCTCTTGCATATCGCATGTAGCTCTAATGTTTGGATGAATAGATTGCCCGTTATTTACACGTTCCGTATTGATAATTTCTACTGCTTCTGGTCGGCGTGAATAGAATAATACTTCGCCATTTTCTGCCAATAGATTGGCAACTGCCGTACCAAAGCTGCCTGCACCAATTACTGCTACTGGATTTTTATCAGATATATTTTTGAAGCCCATAGCCAAGTAGTCTGTTGTGATAGTAATACAATAATTTTAAATCTTCGCTGGAAATATTTCCATTCTTCAAACGCATAATCGGAAGATTTGTATGATAGATACAAACATTGGTAATGCCCAACTCTATTATTTCATCTAATTCTTTGGAAGAAATAAATGGAGATAGTTTGATTTGTCCTTTATTATTAAGCATATATAACTCATCGATTACTCTTTTTACTGCCGTTTTAAATGTGTCAAAATTGATTTCACGATCTTCCTCTGAGCTACGCATTAAGGTAAATAAATCAGGGAAATCGAGCTGTTTATTGATTAATTCAAATGCAACAAAAGTGACAACATGAGAAGAGTACACAACATTGTTTTTAAAGAATCCTTCAATGATTTTATCGCCGAGCATCTGTGTGTAAATCATTTCGCGTTGGTCGTCAGCTTTTAATTGTCCTTTGCTAACAAAGTAATTTTTGATTTCTATTTTTTTGCCAAATTTATCGATGCTATTGCCATCGTCGTCAAGCGCATTTCCAAAAACGTCCATAGGCTCGCTTAATGACAAGGTGATGTCTGTAGATTTGGAAAATGTTTCCCAAAAGAATTTCCAAATGCCTTTGCCTGTTGCTGTAGGAATTTCTTTTACCAAATATTGCTCTTTTCCAGAGCGTTTGAGTTGGTCTTCGATGAGTGATGATGCCTCTAAAACAAAGTTATAACTGAGTGTTAGCGGTACAATAAAAATTTTAGGAGCTAAGTTTGCTGGGTTTTTTTCGAAGTGAATACGCTGTGCTTCCATCACGGTTCCTAATAATCCGAGCTTCAATTCTGTTTCTATATTGCCAGCTCTAGAGCGTGTGCCACCAGGGAAAAATATAGTGTGAGCACCTGCTAAAACATTAGTTTTGGAATAAGATTTTAAGGTTTCTAAATAAATAGGATTTTTCTTGCGTCTGTCCAATTTATATGCACCTAAATTGCCCATAAAAAAACTGAAAAATTTAGAGTTAAATAAGTTTAGGCCTGCACCATATTGAAATGCTGGCATGCCAATATAATCCATGCCGAAGCCAATAATAGCTGAATCTAAATTGCTGAAATGTGTAGGTACTAAAATAACTGTACCTTTTAAAGATAAATTTCTTAATTTTTCTACTGGACCAGCAACGATGAGTTTGTCTTTTAATTTTTCTTGTGGATGCAACATGCCTCTGATGCCTCCAAAATGAGAATTAAATAAGCGTGCAAAAAAACGAACTAATAATTGTCTGGCAAACCAAAAAATATTTGGATTAAAATGACCAATAATCTCATTGGCATAACGCGACATGATATCTTGCAGCATTTCTTGATGTTGCTCTTTAGATACATCTTCGTCAACAAGGTTAGGGTCTGCTTGTAATAATCGTTTTTTTATTTTCCCCCAAAATTCTCTTTCATCTTCAGGATCGACTTCCCACGATTCATTTTTAATGCGAATATTCTCAAGGTAAAGTGTTTTTTGAAGTTGATTTCTAAGTTGTGATAAAGTAGGGTTGGACTTATTAAATTCTAATACAGCTTCTGAGATACATTCTTGCAATATCTTTTCTCTTTTTTGCGCTATCAAATTGATAGGCCAGTCTTTTATTCTCGGAATGACAGATTTTAACATGCGTATGGTTCAACTAATACGGTAAAAATAGGGTTTAAATTATAAAAATGAAAGAATATTTTCAAGTGCGAACTTGTTTTTTATTTTATTAATTTTAATGTAATGCGATTTGATTTAAAATATATTGAAGATAATGAAGCCTTAGAAAAGCTAATTGCACAAGGAGAAGGCGAACAATTAGATTTTAAACAATCCATTTCTAATGTAAAAAAGATTGCTAAAACACTTGTTGCATTTGCTAATACTACTGGTGGAAAATTATTGATTGGCGTTAATGATAGTGGTCTTATTGTTGGCTGTGAAATAGAAGAAGAAATGTATATGATAGACCTTGCAATTACTCAATATTGCAAACCAAAAATTGCTGTTGAATTTTCTGTATATGAATTTGATGAAATGCTCAATGTACTCGTTGTAGATGTGAAAAATAATAGTATCAAACAAGCATATTTTTCATTAGATGATAATGATGAATGGCAGTATTATATTCGCCAGCGTGATAAAACCATTCATACACATGTTGATGATAAATGACAATAAGTACCTTATTGTTTTTCGTTATTATTTTTAAATGGCCTAATAATCAAACGCAAAGTTCTATCATAGGTAATGTAGTTATATAGCCAGCCAAGTGTAACTGTAATTTTGTTTCTAAATCCAATCAATGTCATTACATGCACAAACAGCCAAGCCAGCCAAGCAATAAATCCGCCCATTCGCATGCCTTTTGCTTCCATAACAGCTTTGTTTCTGCCAACAGTAGCCATAGCACCTTTATCAAAATATTTGAATGATTTTATTTCTTTATTTTTAATAGAAGCGATAATATTTTTTGCCACTAAATCGCCTTGCTGTATGGCAACAGGAGCAACCATTGGATGACCTTTTGGAAATTGCTCATTTATCATTGCTGCAACGTCGCCAATTGCGTAAATATTATTATGGTGTAATACTTGACAATATTCATCTACTAAAATTCTGTTGCCAGCCATTGCTGCATCTGCTAAGCCTCCAATCGGATTTCCTTTTACACCTGCTGTCCAAATGACGGTGCCACATTTGATTTTTTTTCCATCTGCTATTGTCAATTCATCGCCATTATAATCAGTCACCATTGTGTTTAGCCACACATTTACGCCAAAATCTTTTACATATTTTAATGCTTTTGAAGAATTATCAATATGCATAGCACTGAGAATTCTGTCGCTTGATTCAAACAAGTGTATTTGCATTCTTCTAAAGTCGATTTCAGGATAATCTTTTGGTAAAATATTTTTACGCATTTCACCTAAAGCACCAGCTAATTCAACACCTGTAGGGCCACCACCAACAATTGATATATTAATCAATTCTTCTTTTTTTTCTTCATCATACGTCAACAATGCTTCTTCAAAATTTTCCAAAATAAAGCTTCTTAAGTTTAATGCTTGTGGAATATCTTTCATTTGCATCATCTTGTCAGACACTTCATCTGGAAACTTAAAAAAATTTGTTGTACTTCCAGTAGCGATGATTAAATGGTCGTAATGTAAGTCGCCAATATCTGTATGAATTTTTTGTATCGCTGTATCAACATGACGTACTTCTGCCATTCGAAAAAGACCATTTGGAATGTCTTGCATAAACTTTCGCAATGGATAGGCGATGCTGCCTGGCTCTAATCCACCTGTTGCTACTTGATATAATAAAGGTTGAAAACAGTGATAATTATGTTTGTCTAAGAGCACAATTTGAACATCTAAGTTTTTTAATTTTTTTGCTACTTCGATGCCACCAAAACCACCGCCAATGATGACGACTCTTTTTTTACCAGTTGAAGGAATTTTTAAGTCCACGTTTTTATTTTTAGCTTTTTTATAAAGTTTGTATCAGTAAATATATTCACTAATTACTTTACAAAAGTACAAGTGTAAGTTTGTTTTAAGATTAAATGTTTTATACACTACTGTTATTTCTATATATTTACATTTTATTTTGTTTTTAAAACATACAATATGTCACACATACACCTTGTCAAAAAAGATAACATCGGCATTATACAAATGGATAGAGATAAAGCCAACCCAATGAATCATGAGTTTGTTGCCGCTTTACGAATTGCATTTAAAAATTTATTAGAAGATGATAGGATAGATGGTGTTATCTTGAATGGTAAAGAAAACTTTTTTTCTGCAGGCTTAGATTTACCTGAATTATATAGTTATGACGAACAACAATTCGATAATTTTTGGCGAAATTTTATGGAA
>JADKZZ010000197.1 GCA_020848475.1 Chitinophagales bacterium
AACAGAATGATACTTTTTGTTTCCTTTTAGAGCTTGCCTGGCATCATGTATAAATATTTTATTCGGCTGAAAATGATATTGATGTAATCTATATTTAAGTTGCTCAATTATCGATTTTCTAATATCAGAAATATCTAATTGGATATGCTGATTATGATCAAAAAGCAATAAAGATTTGCCACCACTAGCAGCACAGCAATCCCACCACGCTCCAGTTTGAATAGATGGAAAAAGAGTAGCCGTCAACTGCGAAGAGTAATCTTGAATGACGTATTCATCTGTCTCTCCCAAAATCTCATTTAATTTAATGTTTTGATTAAAAGCTAAACAAGTCGATGAAATTTGCTTAAATGGAATATTAGAATTTAATAGTTTTTGGATAATCGCAGATTGATTTTTTCTAATTCGGATAAAAACATTTGCCGGTCTAAATAGATAACGAAAATAATCATCCTCATTCACTCCTTCTGATAATTTATAAGGTAATGAAAAACGAACATGATATTTCTTTTCAACAAAACTTCTTTTGTCATCAAAGGAGAGTGAATAATAGGCACAAACCTCATTACAAGTTTTTTGATAAAAAAGAATAGGCAACTCCCCTGATAAAAATGAGCCAAGAATAATATGCATTCTTCGAGTTATATATTCAGGTTGTACACCTAAGCGAAAATAGCCATACAAAAGGGATGTAATGATTTTTCGATCTCTAGAACCAAATTTTTTATTTAAACGAAAATATTGCTTTAGAAACACAGCTAAAGGTAGCTGAGGCTTATAAACATCAATGATTTCAGATGCCGTTTTGATATAGGCTTCTGCAAACATGATTAAAGTTCAAGTAAAAGTTTTGCTGGATCTTGAGCAGCTAAAAGCATAGTTGGGTTTTCAAGCAATTCTTTCACTCTTACTAAAAATCCTACGCTTTCTCTTCCGTCAATAATACGATGATCATAGCTAAGAGCCACATACATCATAGGCCTAATCTCAACTTGACCATTGACCGCTATCGGTCTTTCTTGGATTTTATGCATTCCTAAAATCGCAGACTGAGGAATATTAATAATTGGTGTACTAAGCAAAGAACCAAACACGCCACCATTCGTAATTGTGAATGTACCTCCTGTCATTTCCTCAATTGTCAATTTATTTTCTTTTGCATTTTTGGCTAAACCCGATACTGCTTTTTCAATTTCTGCCATACTCAAACTTTCAGCGTTTCGAATCACTGGCACCACCAAACCTTTTGGAGCACTCACTGCAATTGACACATCACAATAATCATGATAAACAATTTCATCACCGTCAATATAAGCATTAACAGCTTTCCATTCTTGCAAAGCAATACAAACCGCTTTTGTAAAGAAGCTCATAAAGCCAAGTCCCACTTGATGTTTTTCTTTAAAAGCATCTTTATATTTTGTACGCAAGCTCATAATAGCCGACATATCCACTTCATTAAAAGTAGTCAGCATTGCAGTAGCATTTTTGGCTTCTACTAATCTTCTACTAATTGTTTTTCGAAGATTACTCATTTTTTCTCTTTTTTCTTGTCTTGAGAAAAGCGTCGTTGCGGGTAAAGTTCCCGGCTTTTGCATTGAAGAAAGCACATCTGATTTTGTAATTCTTCCTAATGAGCCTGTACCTTGTATTTTGTGAGCATCTAAATTTTGAGCTTCTATTATATTATGTGCAAGTGGTGTCGTTTTCACATCGCTAGCCACTGTCGGTGCTGGCGTTGATGCTTTTTCTACCAAGTTAGGTGCAACTGCTTCAGCAGGTCTTTCGGCTGTTTCGTCAATTTCACAAGCGACATCACCAATGTGTAGTGTATCTCCTTCCTGTGCTTTTATTTTTAAAACTCCTGCTTGTTCGGCGTTTAATTCAAATGTTGCCTTTTCACTTTCCAATTCACAAATTACTTCATCACGTTCAACCCATGCCCCATCAGGCTTTAACCATTTTGCCAAAGTAACTTCACTGATACTTTCACCTATTGTTGGTACTTTTATAGAAATCATGATTAATTATTTTTATTCAATTAGAAATATAATTTGCGGAGACGGCGAGATTCGAACTCGCGATACAGTTTCCCATATACACACTTTCCAGGCGTGCTCCTTCAACCACTCGGACACGTCTCCAATTTATGAATGCGAATGTATGAATAAATAAAAGATTTTTCATATCCATTTTTAATTTTAATCTTTCATTAAAAATTTCTTTCCTTTTTGGGCTTTTGCCTATCAAACCAAACCAACAACGCTGGCAGAATCGTGAGATTTGTTAGCATAGCTAAAAGTAATGTGAGTGCAGTGAGATAGCCTAATGCTTTTGTGCCATCAAACTGCGACACCAAAAATACAATGAAACCTGCCGATAAAATTAGTGATGTGTAAATGATACTAATCCCAGTATCTTGAATAGTATTTTGCACTGTTTCTGGAATATTATAATCGTTGAAACTCAAATCTTGCTTATAATTTACTAAGAAACGAATCGTGACATCAATGGCAATCCCCAATGCAATACTAAATACCAAAACTGTAGATGGCTTCAATGGAATATTTGCAAAACCCATAATACCAGCAGTTATCAGCAAGGGTATTATATTCGTAATAATTGAAATAACGACAATTCTCCACGAGCGAAATAGCAATGCCATGCAAACTGTTATCATCAACAATGCTAACAAAAGGCTGTCTCTCAAACTGTGAATAATAAATT
>JADKZZ010000198.1 GCA_020848475.1 Chitinophagales bacterium
CCTGTATTTTCATGCTCTGCAAATGTTTTGCATTCCCATAAAATTTTATCTACTAAAGTCGTCTTACCGTGGTCAACGTGTGCGATAATCGCAATATTTCTGATTTTTTGCATAGAATGATTTGTGCTTAAAAATGAGGTGCAAAGGTACGCTTTTGTGCACGTTTTTTATGCATATCGTTAAATGCGTAGCATTTTTTTTACTTTACCTTTATGAGTTTTAACCTTACCATAATGTGTTATTTATCATTTAGGCCTCAAACTCAAAAATCTTTCTTAAGTTTATAGTTCATTTTTTACAAATGTCAGACAATTCCTTACCACCAATTTCACAAGAAGAAATTACACACATAAATGTATATGGTGCAAAGGAGCATAATTTAAAAAATATAGATGTACATATTCCACGCAATCAATTTATCGTCATAACTGGCCTAAGTGGAAGCGGAAAATCATCATTGGCATTCGATACTATTTTCGCTGAAGGGCAACGTCGGTATATGGAAAGTTTCGGTGCCTATGCACGTCAATTTCTCGGCAACATGGAGCGTCCAAACGTAGAAAAAATATCTGGTTTGTCGCCTGTTATTTCTATAGAACAAAAAACGACCAATAGAAATCCGAGAAGTACAGTAGGTACGACAACAGAAATTTATGATTTTCTACGCTTGTTATATGCGCGCATCGGCGAGGCCTATTCGTACAACACAGGCGAAAAAATGGTGCGCTTTTCTGAAGAACAAATTATTGAAGATATACTCCACAAATTTCAAGATAAAAAAATAGCTATCTTGGCGCCTTTGGTTCGTGGCAGAAAAGGGCACTATCGCGAGTTATTTGAAGACATCAGAAAACAAGGTTATTTGCGTGTGCGTGTCGATGGCGAAACGCAAGAAATACAAGCCAAAATGCAAGTCGATCGCTACAAAATTCACGACATTGAAGTGGTGATTGATAGAATTAAAACACCAAAAAACAAGCATAGTAGCGAACAAACATCGGCTGATATGCAACGCTTGCGCGAGTCTATCAATAAAGCATTAAAAGAAGGAAAAGGTTTGCTATTTATTGAAGATTTAGAGAGCGGAAAAGTAGCTACTTATAGCAAAACCTTGATGTGTACCACTACAGGCATTTCTTATGAAGAGCCATCGCCAAATACATTTTCCTTCAACTCACCATATGGCTCTTGTCCAACTTGCAAAGGACTCGGCGTTATTAAAACTGCTGATTATAGCAAGGTAATTCCAGATGATACAAAGAGCATCTTAGAGCAAGGCATTGCACCTTTGGGCGAGTATCGAAATACATACACCTACAAAATTGTAGAACAAATTTTAAAGCAATTCAAATACACTTTAAAAACGCCAATACGCGATTTATCTGAAGACTGCTTATCCGTATTATTGTATGGCACAGAAGAAAAATTTAAGATAGAAGCTAAAGAAAATCCAGCGCGTAAATCATCAAATACACATTGGAGTTTATCTTTTGATGGCGTCATTAATCAAATCAATAAATCATTCACAGAAACTTCTAGCGATGGACTGCGCAACTGGGCTGAAAATTATATCAGCGAAGTAAATTGTAGCGAATGCAATGGCACTCGTCTGAAAAAAGATTCTTTATGGTTCAAACTCGACAATAAAAACATCGCCGAAATTGCATCTTACGATTTGAATGAGTTGGATACTTGGATAAATCAGCTCGACAAAAAATTGACAAAAAATCAAAATATCATCGCTAAAGATATCATCAAAGAATTGCAAGACAGAATAGGTTTTTTATTGAATGTTGGTTTAAATTATTTACATCTCAATCGAGCTACGGCAAGCTTATCAGGTGGCGAATCACAGCGCATTCGATTGGCCACACAAATCGGTTCGCAATTGCAAGGCATCACTTATATCTTAGATGAACCGAGCATCGGATTGCATCAACGCGATAATCAACGTTTAATTTTAGCATTGCGCAATCTTACAGAAATTGGCAACACGGTAATCGTAGTCGAGCACGATAAAGACATCATGCTTGCCGCTGATTATATCTTGGATTTGGGGCCAAAAGCTGGCGCACACGGTGGCGAAATAGTAGCGCAAGGAACACCAAAGGAATTTCTAAAATTAAACACGACAACAGCTAAGTATTTATCGAATAAAATTGCCATTGAAATACCTTCACATCGCAGATCAGGAAATGGCAAAACCATCAAGCTAATTGGAGCGAAAGGCAACAACTTAAAAAATGTAACATTAGAAATTCCCTTAGGCACATTTACTTGCATTAGCGGCGTTTCTGGCTCAGGAAAATCTACATTAATAAACGAGACATTATATCCAATTTTAAATCAACATTTATATCGTTCGCCTTTTAATCCGATGCCATACATAGCTATTGAAGGCATTGAAAACATTGACAAAGTCATCGAAATAGACCAGTCTCCAATTGGACGCACACCGCGCAGCAATCCTGCAACTTACATTGGTGTTTTCGACAAAATAAGAGAATTGTATGCCAATATTCCTGAGTCAAAAATTCGTGGTTATAAAAATGGTAGGTTCTCTTTTAATGTAATTGGTGGCAGATGCGAAGAATGCCAAGGCGGTGGCATGAAGTTGATAGAAATGAACTTTTTACCTGATGTGTATGTGCAATGTCCAAAATGCTTGGGCAGACGCTACAATCGAGAAACATTGGAAATAAAATATAAAGGAAAAAGTATTTATGATATTTTAGAAATGTCTATTGAAGAGGCGGTTCATTTTTTTGAACACATTCCTTCTATTTACAATAAAATTAAAACATTAAACGATGTCGGCTTAGGCTATGTTCGCTTAGGGCAAGCGGCTACAACATTGAGTGGCGGCGAGGCACAGCGCGTAAAACTTTCAGAAGAGCTTAGCAAACGCGATACTGGAAAAACATTTTATATTTTAGACGAACCTACAACAGGCTTACATTTTGAAGATATCCATGTATTATTGAATGTGCTGCAAAAATTAGTGGACAAAGGCAATACTATCGTAGTCATTGAACACAATTTAGACGTCATCAAAGTGGCTGATCACATCGTAGATTTAGGACCAGAAGGTGGCCGAGGTGGTGGCGAAATCATAGCCACCGGAACGCCAGAAATGATTGTCAAAAATAAAAAAAGCATCACTGGCCAGTTCTTAAAAGACGAATTATAGTAGAAAGTGAAAAATAGAATGCTATTCTATCGTAATAATTTCACATCTACTTCGCTATAATTTATTATATTTAATTATAGATGAAACTACTTTCTCTCTATCTTTTAGTTTTCAATTTCCAATTGCACAACGCAAGTGAAACACCAAATGTAATTGGCATCTGGACCTGTAGCGACAAAGATTGCAAAGTAGAGATTTACAAAAATGGAAATAGCTATGAAGCCAAATTAATATGGGCAAGAAAAGAAATAGATGAAAAAGGAAAACCAAAATTAGACATAAAAAATCCTGACCCAACAAAACGTAATTTACCTATTATAGGCAGCAAAACACTATGGAATGCTCAATATAATCCAGCTACTGGCTATTTTGAAAATGCTACCGCATACAGGAATGGCAGATATTTTTGTGGCAAATTTAAGCTGAACAACAATGGCTCACTCACCATTATCGGATATCATTGTAACTTTAAATTTCTTAAATTTTCAGATACATGGACAAGGGTAAATACACATTAGTATAACTTTTTAGTATAACAATTGCAGAACTTAGTAAAGGCGCTTTGCTTGTCAAAGCTATTATCTCACTTATTTATCTTTTGAAAAGCCAATCCTATTTAATACCTACTACTTTTACATCAAACAAAAGTTATGACAGTATCGAATACAGGACCAAAATTAAAAGTTCGCAATGTTCACTTTAACTTTGACAAAGTGCCTAAACATTGGATATTGAGAAGTTCTGTGGCAACACACTTTATCAATAGTATGCATATCGTTTTCCCTGAAGGAGAAAAGTTTTTTGTGCGCAGTGTTCGCCATTTTGCTAAAGATATAAAAGATGCTGAATTACGCACAGAAATAAACAGTTTCTGTGGACAAGAAGGTGTGCATGCGCGCGAGCACCAGCGGTTTTGGGAAGTAATGGAAGAGCAAAATTTAAAACCAAAAAATTTTGCTAATTTCTTAAAAACTACCATGTTTGCCGGTAAATATAGCTATGAAAAAATAAGCACAAAATTACTCAATACAATCAGTCCGCAATTAGGTGACAAATTCCAATTATCAGTAACAACAGCACTGGAGCATTATACTGCCATCATTGCCAATGCTTTATTTTTAGAACCATTAGCAACCAACAAAAACATTGCGCCACAAATGCTGGAATTATTACATTGGCACGCATCAGAAGAGATAGAACACAAAGCAGTATGCTTCGATGTACTGAAGGAAGTCGATGACAGCTACCTCTTACGCGTGTCTGGCATGGGTGTGGCTTCCATTTTGCTATGGAGCTCAATCGCCACTGGTCAAGTATATTTTATTATAATGGACAAAGATAAAAGCATCATAAAAATGCCATTTGAAATTTTCATCTTATTTAATGCTATTGTTTTTGGTGAAGTTGGTAAAAATTTATCAAAACATTTCTTAGATTATTTCAAACCCAATTTTCACCCTAACGACATTGACGACAGATATTTAATTGAAAAATTTTTCAAAGATAAAACCTATGCTTAGTGGTGGTTTTCTTCGGTTTTACTTTTAAAAAACTTTACATGCATTTTTAACCATACGGCTCTTGATAATTGACTTACATAAGGTGCCGTAAAAATCAAGATAGCAAAACAAGCAATGAGATAATACATGGCATTGTCTAAAAATGCTTCTCTTGTGTTATTAAACAGATAATATATAGGCAAAATAGCCAAACACAATGCACAGGTAATGATGTAACTCATATACATCGCTCCTTGATAAAATCCTGTTTCTACTTCAAAGTCTTCATGGCAATGTTCGCAATGTTCGTGCATGTCTAAAATTTTGTTTAGCTCATAAGAATGCTTGGATTTAAACAAGCTTCCGATGCCACACGATGGACATCTCAAAAAAAACACACTTTTTATAGGCTTCCTATTTGTCATCTTAAAATTATAATTCTATTTTTTTGTTAATTCAAAAAATAATTCAGCACCAAGTCTTGGCTTTACAGAGCTCATACAAACGTCCATTTGTTGAATATTAAAATGCTCATTAAACAATTGCTCATACTCGGTTTTACTACCACCAAATGGCGGACCATCTTTAAATTCTTTGTCGAATAATAAACCAGCAAGCTTTCCAGTTTCTTTCAACAATTCTTTCATCTTAATAGCATATGCTGTGCGAAGATTTCTATCTAATGCACAAAAAAATGTTTGTTCAATAATAAAATCGTATTGACCTGTATGTTTAAAAAAATCTCCACAAATAATCGTCAATTCTTTACCTGCATATTTTGCAAGCTTGCTTAATAATTGTTGGACAAGTGTTGGAGCAATATCAATGACAGTTACATTTTTAAATCCATTTTCAAGTAAAAATATCGCTTCATAGGCATTGCCACAGCCAGGAATTAGAATCGATTTATTTTTGCACGTCATGCTGTCAAAATACAATTGCAGAGGCGGAGAAACAGCATTCAAATCCCAGCCCGTAATTTTGTTTTGCCATAGATTGTCCCAAAATGTTGCATCTAATTGGCTAGGTGCTTTGTCTTTACTGCACTTCAAATCGCTCATAATACTAATTCTTTAATGATGATAAAAAAACCCATTATCAATACCAAAATACCAAATGCTTTTTTCAATGTTGCACCTGCTATTTTATCTGACAATTTGATACCTAATAACATGCCTAACACTGCTATGCTACTAAATGACAATACCAATTTCCAATCGACAGACAAGTGCAAATCGCCGAAAAATCCGATTAAAGAATTGACGGTAATAATGACTAATGATGTGCCAATAGCTCGCTTCATGCAGTGTTCTTTAAGCAATACCAATGTTGGAATAATTAAAAAACCTCCACCAGCACCAAGCAATGCCGTAAGCATACCAATCAACATCGCCACCAAAGTTGTTTTAGTATGATTGGCATTTGCATTCGGAATCTTGGCAAAGCAATCTACGTCTTCTTGTTGCGCATTTTTTATCATTGATACAGACGAAATCAACATCACAATAGCAAATAATAATAGCAAAAAAATGTCTTTTGATATTTGCACATTACCAATATTAAAAAAAATATTTGGAAAATAAGGCAGCAAGATTTTTCTTGTCAAAAACAAACTTATCAATGATGGAATTAAGAAATAAATTGCCGTTTTGATATCCACTAATTTTTCATTGTACTTTTTAAATGCACCAATTAATGCAGTAATGCCAACGACAAACATCGAGTAGTGTGTTGCCGTTTGCATGTCATTTATTTTAAAGAGATAGACCAATATTGGCAGTGCTAAGATAGTGCCTCCACTTCCTATCAATCCTAATGACAATCCGATAAACAATGCCGCTATGTAGCCAAGTATTTCCAACTAAGGTGTCGCTATTTTGTTGTAAATTTACGGCTTATTGTACTATTTTTCTGTGATTTATGTTACAAAATAAGACTGTTTATGGTATTGGATTGATGAGTGGTTCCTCTTTAGATGGTTTAGATATTTGTTATGTTAAATTTGAACAACAAAAATCAAGCATTTGCTATACTATACTTCAAGCTACATGTATAGCATACGACAAACAACAAACAGAGAAATTACGTAAGGCTGCTCAACTTTCCGCTTTCGAATTTGCCGCATTACATACTGAAATGGGAAAATTCTTCGGCTCACTTACACATCAATTTATTCAACAACACCAAATTGAAAAGCTTGACTTTATTGCTTCACATGGTCAAACTATTTTTCATCAAGTAGCTGCTGGATTTACAACACAAATCGGCTGTGGTGCACAAATTGCCGCACAGACTGGACACAAAGTAGTGTGTGATTTACGAACTGCTGATGTTGCCTATGGCGGACAAGGAGCTCCAATTGTACCTATTGCTGAAAAATATTTATTTCCTGATTTCTCTTTTTTTCTCAACATTGGTGGCATCGCCAACATTGCCATTCACAACAAAGAAAAGACTACAATTCATGCGTATGATATATGTGCTGGCAATACGATGCTAAACTATTTAGCAAAACAAAAAAATCTTGATTTTGACGACAATGGCAACTTGTCCAGAAATGGAAAAGTCATTAATGAATTATTGGAAAAATTAAATGCTATTCCTTTTTGCAAGCAAGCAGCACCAAAATCATTGGGAACTGAACATATTTACGAAACATGGATTCCATTGTTTGATGGATACGATAACACTATTGAAGATAAATTAGCGACAGCAGTAGAACATATTGCTATGCAAGTCGGAAATGAGATAAACAATCTTATTCCACATCATAATTCATCGCTTTTTATTACTGGTGGTGGTGCGCTAAATACCTATTTGATAGAACGTATCCAACAGCATACATCATACAAAACAATAGTGCCTGACATGCTGACAGTCCAATACAAAGAAGCATTAGCAATGGCATTTTTTGGCTTATTACGCATTATAGAGCAACCTAATTGCTTAGCTTCTGTTACAGGTGCCCAGAAAAATGCAATAGGTGGCGCTGTGTATTTGCCTTAACATAATAATAGCATATAACTATTAACTGATTACTTCTACCTTTACACTATGGTTTTGGTGACTGGAGCTTCGGGTTTTTTAGGTGGCGAGTTGGTGAAACAACTTGTAGCACAAGGCGAGTCCGTGCGTATTATTAGACGCGCCTCTTCTTCGCTTACGCATTTACAATCTATCATTCATCAACTTGACATTGTAGAAGCTGACATCTTAGATATTCCATCATTAGAAAATGCATGTGAAGGCGTTGAAAAAATATATCATTGTGCTGCTGTGATTGGTTATGATAGCTCTTACTATAATGCGATGTATAAGTGCAATATCGAAGGCACAGCAAATGTGGTCAATGTTGCACTATCAAAAAATATACAAAAATTAATACACGTAAGTTCTATTGCAGCAATCGGTGGCAAGCCTAATGAGTTGATAACAGAAGAAACAAAATGGGAAAAAAATGAATGGACAACACATTATGGCATTACAAAAATGCTGGCAGAGCGCGAAATTTGGCGCGGCATACAAGAAGGCTTAGTGGCTGCCATTGTCAATCCTGGAATTATTGTTGGAATTGGGCACGAACACAAATCGACAATGCGTATTTTTAAAAACATACAACAGCAGAAAATGCCATTTTATACCAACGGAATAAATGGATTTATCGCAGTAGAAGATGTCGCCAACTTATGTATTCAACTTATGAATAGCGATGTGAATGCAGCGCGTTTTATTGCCATCGAAGGCAATTATTCTTTTAAAACATATTTCAATTCCATTGCTACTGCATTGCAAGTATCACCACCAAAAAGAGCACTGAACAAAACATTGGGAAATTTCTTTTTATTATTAGATTATTTAGCTTCTTTATTTACGAATCGGAAACGTGGACTTACCAAAGAAAACATGACAGTATCAATGGAAGCATTCACTTATTCTAATGAAAAAATAAAACAACAATTCAATTATACATTTCAACCACTGCAAGAAAAAATCAATCAAATTGCACAACAACTTACAAGCTATGAACGAAGCAACTCGTAGAAAAATATTAGGCGTCTGGTTTATCATTGGCGTAGGCATGCTACTTGGTCAAATCATTTTAGGTGGCATTACCCGACTAACAGGCAGCGGTCTTTCAATTACAGAATGGAAGGCGATATTAGGATTTTTACCACCTATGAATGAGCAAGAATGGCAGCTTGCATTTATAAAATACCAACAATTTGGACAATTCAAATTGGTCAATACAACAATGACCTTATCACAATTCAAGTCTATCTATTTTTGGGAATGGTTTCACCGATTATGGGCACGCTTAATTGCCTTAGCAGCCATTATTCCTTTAGTATATTTTATCATCAAAAAAATAGCTTTAAAAGAAGATATTATCAAAATACTAATTGCCATTTTATTAGGTGGCGTTGCTGGTGCTGTTGGTTGGATAATGGTACAAAGCGGATTAAAACAAGATGCCGTATTGGTCAATCCAATCAATTTGATGTCGCATATTGTAGTGGCTACAATTATTGTTGCCTATGTGTTGCGAGTTGGATTGGAATATTTATATCCTAAACAAATATTGCCTTTTGACAACAACAAAAGGAAATTATTTAGCATACTCATTATTTTGGTGTTTATTCAAATTGCATTAGGTGCTTTAGTTGCAGGCTCTAAAGCTGCATTGGTTTGCACATCATTTCCGCTGATGAATGGCAATTATTTCCCGACACTATTTGGCAATCACGAAACTGATATACAATTAATCTTACAATTCATACACAGAAATGTTGCCTACTTTATCTTCTTTTATGTTCTATTTATATTTGTGCGTACAAAAAAAGTCGATGCTCAATTTCAGTTTCACCGCACACGATATTTGTTATTGGCGATGGTGTTAATACAAGTAACCTTAGGGGTGCTCACTTTACTTTATTCACAAGGCAAAGTGCCTGTAACATTGGGCGTTTTACATCAGTTTGGTGCTTTTCTATTGCTTATTTTTTCCATTGAAGGTCATTATTTTATCAAATACAGAAGTGCAAAAAACGAAAGGTAATTCTACTGTTTTTTTCAAACATCAATTTCAATAATAAAGATATGCAGCTCAAAGTTTCTTCGATTACCAACCTAACTGATGCTCGTTTTTTTAGTGCCATTGGCGCACATTATTTAGGTTTTTGTTTTGATGTGCTCAATGTGAATAATATACATCCAAAAAAAGCAAATGAGATTATTGCATGGTTGCACGAACCTGTTGTCGTTGCTGAGTTTGGCGCACATCAAACTAAAGAAGAAATAGAATATATTGCATCGCAGATAGACATTAGCGAAATACAAATTCCTATTTCCAACAACGATATCGGCAACTTACATTTTGATAAATTTATTGAAATAGAATTGGCAGACATTGAAAAAACATTGCCTGCATCTGATTATTATGTATTAAAAACGGAACAAATAAACACAGAAGATTTAGCTTTAAAAGAATTTATTGCACATCACAAAGTCTTTATCGACACGGCATTCACCAAAGAAAATATTGAAGAAATAGTGGCGAAACTGCAACCTTATGGCATTCAAATTACTTGTAAACGCGAAGAAAAAACAGGATTAAGCTCCGTTGATGAATACGCCGAAATAACAGCAGCCATAGGCTTTTCATGAGATTGCAAATTATTGCAATTGGAAACACAAATATTTAATTGTGCGCTTATCTTTTAAATGCATTTTCTCGTAATAAGTTTGAATGCCGTGCAATTCATCATTCTTTTGCATGGCATACACATCACTGTAATCTTTTACAATCGAAGAGGGAAATTCTGCTAAAGTTTCTTTAGTGAATGCATACAACACATCGCTGTCTGTCTTCAAATGTATTAAACCGCCTGGCTTTAATATTTGCTTGTAAATGGGTAAAAATTTGGTAGAAGTAAGTCGCTTTTTCGCATCGCCATCACGCAGAAATGGATCGGAAAATGTTATCCATATTTCGTCAACCTCAGCTTCCTCAAAATAATTATACAATAAATCAATTTGCTCACGAATAAATGCGACATGCTGCAAGCCTTCTAAATTAGCAATACGAGCAGCACTCCATATACGATTGCCTTTAATGTCCACACCAATAAAGTTTTTTTCAGGAAAAAGCTTTGCCATGCCTAATGTATAATCGCCTTTACCACAGGCAAGTTCTAGTACAATCGGATTGTTATTTTTAAAATAATCAGCATGCCATTTGCCTTTCAATATTGGATTTTTTTGAAAAACTATTGGATTATCAGCCAGCTCGGCAAACTTCTGTAATTTTGATTTAGAGGCCACTTATTTTTTTTTGCAAAAATACATTTTTGCAATGATATGCTCTGCTATCAATAAGTGATGCTGTGTTCTTTTTGTTGAGAATAAGATAAAATCTGCTGAATAATTGCATCATTAGGACCGTCGCCTCCATGTTCATCAATTGCGTTTTTTGTGGCACATAATTGTTGATACTGCCCTTGGAGTTTTGTATCACTTACTAAAAGCTGTTGTACAATGGCATTTTCATCTGTATCCGTTTCTTGGTAAAGATGTTTAATAAGCAAATCGAGTGTAGAATTTTGTTGCATAAATTATATATTATTTACACTGTATAACGAAAGTTAGTACATATTATTTGACATCACAAGAAATTTTAATATAATTTTTGCACTTTTTGTGTTTAGTCTGTACCACCAGTACCTTTAAAATAGTCGTCTTTAAAACGAAATAACACATTAAACGTTGTCAAACTTCCGTAAATTCTTGTTATATATTGCTGTAATTCAACCTTTTCTGCATCTGACAATTTAGAAGCATTAATTTTTTGCTCCATTACACGTAAGCGGTCACGAGTCATCACGATTTTATGAAAAAATCCTTCAATCGGAATTTCTTTTGCTTGCAAGCTTTTATCTTTAGGCTGTAATATCAAGTTGCCGCCTTCCCATTTTTCAGCAATTTTGCAATCTTCTATCGGTTCAGTAAGTGGTGCAATGATATCCGATAATACTGATTTTATGTCTTCTAAAGAAACGCTATTCGTATCTTTTTCAAGCATTTTAATTAATACAAAGCCTTCAAATCTTTTAGATATTTCTTTTTCTCCATGCTCAGGAAAATAAAGGTTGTAAACATACTCGTCGCTATCATCAATAATGATGCCTTTGCCAAATGTTGGATGTTCGATTTTGGTGCCTATGGAATATGCTATCATACTTTTTTTGACGAAATTAAAAAACACATTTTACTTTTCCAATTGTACAAATTCTCACTCACAATGCCCGAATGATAATTTTTTATTGATATTCATCAATACATTCTATAATTTTAGCGTATAAAAGTTAGTAAAATGAAAAGGTATTTATTTTTAAGCGTTGGATTTATTTTTTGTTTTAATCTGCAAACTTTTGCACAATGGGGCAGCATTGGCGATCGCATCGTTGATGGATTGAGTAATAAAGCGCAACAAAAAATAGAAAGTGAAATTAGCAATGGCGCTGATAGAGCATACGAGAAGTCAAAAAGCAGCGTAAAGGAAAGTGTAAAGAATAGTGGTAGCAAATCTAAAAATTCTAAATCATCTTCAAGTAATACTAATAACAATAATAATGAGGATAATGATGGACAAAGCAATAGCAGTTCCTCCTCATCAAAAAATACATCCTCATCAAGTAGCTTAAAGGCTTATGGGAAATTTGATTTTATTCCTGGTGAAAAGGTAATTGCTGAAGAGAATTTTTCGCAAGATGCTATTGGCGATTTTCCTGCGAAATGGAATACAAATGGCACAGGCGAATTAGTCACAATTGATGGTCAGCAAGGAAAGTGGTTGAAATTTGGACCAGAAAGTATTATCTATCCTGAGTTTGTTACTAATCTACCTGAAAATTTTACCGTAGAATTTATGTTGGCGAGCTCTCAGCCATTTAGTTATTACTCTACTGCCTTTAATTTCTTCTTTGCGCCATTGGCTAATCCTGCAAAGAACTATGTCAACTGGAAAAGATTTGGCGGCGACAAAAAAAATGGTGTATTGGTGGCATTGCAACCTGAAGCTGCTGGCGGCAATGCTATGGGACAAAAATGGATAAATACATTTGATGAAACTGGCGATGAAATTATAACAAACCAAACTGACTTTCCTGAATTTAATCATGAGAATAAAAATGTGGTGAAAATTTCCATTTGGCGACAAAAACAACGCTTACGTGTGTATGTGAATGAAACAAAAATTTGGGATATTCCAAAAGCATTTAGTGCAACTGCTAAATATAATTTTGTTGGGTTTAGAACAGATGGATATCACAATGATAATGACGCTTATTATTTAAGCAATTTACGCGTAGCTATTGGCGCGCCAGATACGCGCCATAAGTTTTTGGAAATCGGAAAATACTCTACTACAGGGATTAAGTTTGATGTCAACAGCGATAAAATAAAAGGAGAATCGTATGGTACCTTAAAAGACTTTGCTGCCGTGATGTCCGAGAATCCAGATGTGAAAGTGAAGATAGTTGGCCACACCGACAGCGATGGCGATGATGCCAGCAATATGACGCTTTCCAAAAAAAGAGCAGATGCCGTAAAAGCAGCCTTAAATAAAGAGTTTGGTGTTGACATTAGTCGTATGGAAACAGAAGGCAAAGGCGAATCACAGCCAGCAGAACCGAACACATCTGCCGAAGGCAAAGCTAATAACAGAAGAGTTGAATTTATTAAACTTTAAAAGATAACATCATGAAAAAATCAACATTAATTCTTGCTGTGCTTATTTCGATATTCTCGGTAAGTTGCAAAAAAGATAAACTCAGTATTGATTATAGTAAAATAAAAGTAAAACAAATAGCAACAAATAACAACGGCAGTAGCATGGATACCATACGTTTTTTTTATACAAACGATAATGTCAAAACGGTGACCAATTATTCTGCAAATCCTACATTTCTATATACGTGGAATTATATTAAAAATGGAAATAAATACGATGTATCAAGTATATATGGCACTGTAAATACTCACGAAGGATTTTATAATATAAATTCACAAGGATTTATAGATACTTCTAGGTTTACGAATATAGTTACATCTGCATTTAACAATAGGGATAAGTACTATTATAATAGCGATGGTTACAACACAAGATCAATTACCAATTATAATACATATGAAAATGACGTAACAAAATATTACACTGTGGAAGGAGATTTTAAATATTGGATATACGACTTCAAACATTTTACAACACCAGCAAGCTCATATATTGACTCTATTGCATTCGACTATTATAATGATGAAAACCATGTTGCATTTGAATATTCATTGCAAGATAAATTTGGGAAATTGAATAAACACCTCGTCAAAAAAAGGTACAATTATGACAGAACAACAGGTATATTAAAACGAACTATAGAATACCAGTATGAATTAGATAGTAAGGGTTTAGTTACACGCAGAATTAGTAGTTACTATAATCAGCCAGGAAACATATTGAGTTCTACAGTGGATTCAAGGTACACCTATTACGAATAAAACTAAAATTTATGAAAAACAACCTCTTAAAAACCATCGTACTTTTCGGCGCAGCCATTTTTATATCTTCTTGTGGAGATGATAATCCGACGCCAACCTATAAACAGCACATTTCTTTGCAGGCAGATGGCGTTGCATTTTCTGTAACTACTGATGGCGTGGACGTAGAAGAAGCCGACGCACACATTCGAGATGGCAATAAATTCCAACTAGATGCGACCACCAGTACGAAAGACTTTTCTATCAACAATAAAAATGTACCAAACACAGGTAATTATGTAATGAATGGCTCAGGTACTGTTTTTGATTTTGCTCAATGGGAAGATGGCCCTGCATTATTTAGCTCACTCGGCTCACCTAAATCGCATTTTACGTTTAATATTTCTAATATTGCTGGCAGTCCTTCAGATTATGTTCGTTATGTAGAAGGCACTTTTTCTGGAGTCCTTTACAATAACACACAAACAGATTCTGTTATTATTACAAATGGTCAAATTCATATCATAGATTAAAGAAAATAAGCTATCTATAACGCCATTTACCTACGGTAAATGGCGTTATTATTATAAAAATTGAATTTCTTTAAAAGCAAAACTTTCCTTGCCTGTCATAGTTTCAAGTATCAATTTGCCGAACTGGTCTATGCCGATAATTTTTCCTTCAAAAACTATCTCTTCTTTTTTATAAAAAGTCCATTTTTCTTTTTGGTACAAATGTGCCAAATATTCTTTATCTAACACTTCATTGCGTTGTTGTTTTAGTAGCAAATAATACTTTTCGATATGCTGCAAAATATCATTCAAAATTTGGTTTCTGTCTAAAGATTTTTCCAAAACCAACTGCATGCTCGTAGCATTCACACCATCAGCAAATACACATTGATTGACATTTAAACCAATACCTATTACGGAATGCTTCAAATTCATGCCAGCAATCGTATTTTCTATTAATATGCCAGCAATTTTTTTGTTGTTGACAAAAATGTCATTCGGCCACTTCACTTCTACAATTGGCTTATTTTTTTCAAGTCGGAAATAAGCATCTAACATTGCCCAAACGCCAAGTGAAATCGCTTTATTCAAGAGAAATTGTGCAGTTGCCGGTAAAAAAGAGGTTTGATAAATAATACTAAAAGTCAGGTTTTTATGTGCTTCAGTTTGCCATTTATTACCAGATTGTCCTCTTCCAGCAAATTGTTCATCTGCAAAAATGACAGTTCCATCAATTGGACTACTATTTGCAATATGATTTTTAGCAAAATTATTAGTAGAATCTACTGAAGGCAAGTGCAACAGGAACTTTCCAGTGAAAAAAGTGTTATTTACATTAATTTCCAAAATTTAGTAGCTTTGTATGTTTGAGTGAAATTATAAATAAAAAACATTTGGAAAAAGTAAAAACTAAGAAAAAGGCAAAGACAATAAGCGCTGATGCTTTAAACGAGCTGGTTGTATCTCTCATTCAAGATAAAAAAGGGAACAATATCGTCAGCTTGGATTTGAGACATATTCCAGAAGCAATCACCGATTTCTTCGTAATTTGTCATGCACTTTCAACAACACAAGTGCGCGCAATATTAGATCATTTGGAAGAAGAAGTCAAAAACCAAACATCAATAAAACCCTATCACTTAGAAGGTCGTGCTAATGGCGAATGGTGTTTGATAGACTTTGGCGATGTTGTAGCGCATATTTTCCAAGAAGAGAAAAGAGATTTTTATCAATTAGAAGATTTATGGAGTGACGCAATTATTAAGCATTATTGACCATTTCAATTATTAACAATTAAAATACATTTAATTGCGTACCTTAAACAAAATACGCACGAACTTGTATTAAGAACATCATACAATAAAATATACAATGGATTTTTTACCAGAAAACGAAGAACCGAAAAAAAAGAAAGGTGGATTTAACAGCTATTGGCTGTTTGCAATATTAATTATTGG
This sequence comes from Chitinophagales bacterium, assembly GCA_020848475.1. Classification (GTDB taxonomy): domain Bacteria; phylum Bacteroidota; class Bacteroidia; order Chitinophagales; family JADIYW01; genus JADJSS01. The sequence goes on from JADKZZ010000198.1 coordinate 16,187, forward strand.
CTTATTAGCTGCGCAATTTTTTAGCTTAAACTTTCAAATTAAACAAATCTCAGAAGATGAATTTTTTAGAAAATTAGTGCCTTCTGGTGATGTTGCAAAAATCACAATTGTCAACAAAGAATTAGTAGAAGTTTTTATCAAAGAAGATTCTCTAAAAGCAAAAAAGCAATATGCTGATATAAAACTCAACAAGCTTAAATCTATTAACAAAGGACCGCATTTTTCTTTCGAAATCACATCGATTGAAGCGTTCAAACAAAAGCTAGATGCCATACAAGCCAATACGCCTTATGAAAGTTTGATAAAAGTAAATAACGAAATCCGAAAAGGTATTTTTGATATCATAGGTTGGTTGTTACCATTTATTCTAATTATAGGAATTTGGATGTTCTTAATGCGCAAAGCCAGCGGTGGCATGGGCGGCGCTGGTGGACAAATTTTCAATATCGGAAAATCGAAAGCTAACTTGTACGACAAAGACATGAAAGTAAATGTTACATTTGACGATGTTGCAGGATTAGACGAAGCAAAAGAAGAAGTAAAAGAAGTAGTAGATTTTCTAAAAAATCCGAAAAAATATACAGCGCTTGGTGCAAAAATTCCAAAAGGTGTTTTATTAGTAGGCCCTCCAGGAACTGGTAAAACCTTACTCGCAAAAGCAATGGCAGGCGAAGCACAAGTGCCATTCTTCTCTATATCAGGCTCAGATTTCGTGGAAATGTTTGTAGGCGTGGGCGCATCACGAGTTCGCGATTTATTTAAGCAAGCACGCGAAAAAGCGCCTTGTATCATCTTTATAGATGAGATAGACGCAGTAGGTCGTGCGCGCGGCAAAAATATGATGCAAAGCAATGATGAGCGCGAAAGCACACTCAACCAATTATTAGTAGAAATGGATGGTTTTAGTGGCGACAAAGGCATCATCATGCTAGCAGCTACCAACCGTCCTGATGTATTAGACTCTGCATTATTACGTCCTGGCCGCTTCGACAGACAGATATCAATCGACAAGCCCGACCAAAAAGGTAGAGAGCAAATATTTAAAGTGCATTTGAAAAAACTAACCAAACTCGGACCTGATGTTACGCCTGAAAAGCTGTCATCGCTGACGCCTGGTTTCGCTGGTGCCGAAATTGCCAACGTCTGCAATGAAGCAGCATTAGTTGCAGCTCGCAAAGAAAAAACACAAGTAGAAGTTGAAGACTTCAATGAAGCTATCGACCGAAGCATCGGTGGTTTAGAAAAGAAAAATAAAATTATTTCGCCACAAGAAAAAGAAATCATTGCTTATCACGAAGCTGGTCATGCTATTTGCGGTTGGTATTTAGAACATGCACATCCATTATTAAAAGTAACAATCATTCCTCGTGGTATCGCTGCATTAGGTTATGCGCAGTATTTACCAAAAGAACAATACTTATACAGAACAGAGCAATTGATGGACGAAATGTGCATGACATTTGGCGGTCGTGCTGAGGAAGAAATTGTATTCGGTAAAATTTCAACAGGTGCGCAAAATGACTTGCAACGTATTACGCAATTAGCCTATGCAATGGTAACTGTTTATGGTATGAACGATAAGGTTGGAAATGTGTCATTTTACGATCCTCAGCAAGACACAACATTTACCAAACCTTACTCCGACGAAACAGCAAAAGTAATTGATGAAGAAGTGCGCAAATTAATCGACACTGCTTATCAGCGAACTTTAAATCTATTGACAGAAAAACGCGAACAATTAAATACTATAGCAAAATCATTATTGGAAAAAGAAATTCTATTCAAATCAGATTTAGAAGAGTTAATTGGCAAACGCTCTTTCGATGAAGAGCCTTTACCAGTGGCTATTTCCATAGATTAATGGAATAAAAATTATACTTGTAGAGCATCGTTATTACGATGCTCTTTTTTTTGTACATTCGTAGGTGAGCAACAAAACAATTTTAAAAATTTATAGCATCGCTTTGCTTACAACAGGTATGATGCTTTGGATTTTTATGTATTTAAATCAATCATTTGATGGTCACTTTTGGCAATCCATGCAACAGAGCAAATCAGCATTATGTGCGGAGTATTGCGAACTCGACCAGCCAACCCATTTTTTTAGGCAAACCATTAATTCCTATTCAAATTTGATGTATTTTTTTTTGGGTGTCATCGTGATTGCAGTCGCTATATATGACCTTA
>JADKZZ010000199.1 GCA_020848475.1 Chitinophagales bacterium
CTAGCTCATTGTTTTCTGCATACGTTCTTGTGTTGCCACCGTCAATTACAATACCTTGTGGAAAGCCCGTAAAGAAGGAATTATAAATTTTGATTTTATTACTACGACGTAAGTGTAGCGCTCTACTGAAGTTCGCATCAATGCTTGTTGTAGAATCTTGTTTTGGACCGAAAACAGAAACGTTTGAAAAGACAGGTGCGGTAAAAGGTGTATTTGTTGAGCCACTGCCATCATTATCTACTTCAAAGCTATTTGATTTCGACACAGGATCAGCTAAATTATATGCTCTAAAAGAGACGGCAAATTGCACTTTACCTCTATAACCGAAATCGCAATCAAAATCATCATCTGTTGTTTTATAGGCAATTAAGTGGTCGCAATTTACGGTGCCACCAAACCATTCAAATGCGTCGTCTAGTCCATAAGATGCTTGCACATGACTAATGGTTGTGCCCGCACCAACAGAACCCATCGTTAAGCTATTTATTTCTTTATCAGTAAGGATTGGAAACCCTGCATACTCTAAACGAACATATCGTAAAACGCCTGAATTATCTAAGTCATCAGTGCCGCCGTGATGTGCACCATAACTACCTTCTAAGGTAGCGAAGCCGCCAGCTTGGTTGTTTGTCGCTTTACCGCACAATACTAAGCCACCCCAATCACCAGGGGATTTTGTTGATTCAGCAGATGTGAAAATAATTGGATTGGTCGCTGTGCCTTCCGCATATATTTTACTGCCTCTGTGAATTACTAATGTTCCAGGATTTTCTCCTGACGTCCCTTTTTTACCGATGATAACTGTACCATCTTCAATTCTAAGGATGCCTGTTGCTTGTGGTGAAGTTATATTTACAATTGAATCGATGCCTACATTGACTACGCCATTTAAACGATAAACCGTGTCTCTATCAAGCAAGCGCTCTCCTGTGATATTTCCAGACAATTCAACAAGTGGTCGTTGAAATGGTGGCAGGGGCTCTTCATCTTTAAAATCGATTTCTTTTTTACAACTTGTAAATACATTGAATATTATAGTCAATGCTACAAATACAAAGAAGTAATGTTGTTTGTTGTTTTTTAATGTTAATGTCATAAAATTTGTTTTGTTTGTTTATTTACTTGGCTGTTGCCATTTTTTAAAAATTATATTTTACACCTAAAGAAATGGATTGTCCTGGTTGATATTGTTGAAAAATTTGGTCTGATTTTCTATTCCATTTTTTATCTCTATTGCCATCTTGAATAAATAGCACAGATTGATTAACTAAATCATTTGCGGAAAGGCTGATTTCAACATTTTTCTTAAAGCGATATTGAATATTAAAATCGAGTGTATGCCTTGGCATTTCATAGATATCAGGATTGTCGTCGGTTCCGACAAATGCGATACGTTTACCGATAACATTGTACAGTAAATTTGCTTGCAAACCCAATTCTTTATCTTCAAAGAAAACACCAGCATTTACAGTGTAAGGTGATTGACCTTGTAATGGTCGATTATTGCTCTGCCCTATATTTTCTTTTCCAAGATTTACTTTGCTATAGATATATGAAGCATTTGCCATTAAACCGAAATGTTGGAAGAAGTAATTTTTAGCAGTAGTGAATGATTTCTTTATTTCTAATTCCACACCAGCAACATCTGATTGGTATGCATTCGCGAAAGAGAATGTACTACCACTTGTTCCTACTACTGCTTTAGATTCGATTGGATTAATAAATTTTTTATAAAAAACAGAAATACTAATTACTTCGCCATTAGAAGGATAATATTCAAACTTCAAATCGCTGTTGTGTACGGAAGCATTTTTCAAAGATGGATTGCCTTCAATTGTATATCGCGTATAAAAATCGTCAAAAGCAAAAGGTGCGATTTCTCTAAATTCAGGACGATTTACGCTCATGCCGTAAGCAGCCCGCAATACCATTTTAGGTGTAATAGTGTAGCTGATATTTAATGAAGGTAAGTAGGCATTTTTTTGATTTCTTATTTTCACCAAATCAGTTGACTTGCCAGATGTCAATTGCTGGTTTGAATACTCATAGCGCAAGCCTGCAACGATGCGCACTTTGCTTTTAATAGCAAATTCTGTATTTACATACGCAGCAGCAATTAGATTGTTTGCTGCATAGGAATCGTATGAGCGAGTTTGCTCTGCTAATTTAATTCCATTTGTGCTATTAATATGTTGTAATAAATAATCAATTCCTTGTGTAGTGAGGCTATAATCGAACATATCTAAATCTGCACGCTTAAACCCTAAAACTCTTGCATTAAAATCTCTGTTTTTATACTCTATATATGCTCCAGTATTGATTGATGGTATAAAACCTTTATCTATACGTTTTACTATTTTATTTTGCGAATTTAAACCAAGCGTAAATATGTTTTCATGCATCTTAGAGAAGAATCTGCCCAAATTATTAGCATTAACAGCAGTTGGCAATACATTAATCTCATACACATTAGAAGCAGTGTTTAATATTGAAGTGTATCTTCTGAAATCTGGTTCATTTTTATAAGCGCTGCTATAGCCAAAAACCCAATCCATCGTATTGTGTTCTGTATGTAATTGATGTTTTCCTAATAATTGGCCTGCATAAATTCCTTTATAAGTATTATATAATGCATGATTATCTAGACTTAAATCATTAGCAAAATCGACTCCATATCTGTGTGTATATTGTGATAATGCTGTTGCATTGTAAATGTTTTTAAATTCAATTGTATTTTTCTTAAACTTAAATGCCCAATTATGCAATATACCTAGTCGTACATTGTTATTGTATTGTTCGTCTGTGAAATTATATTTAGGGTCTTGTTTATCGTTTGCAAAATCGTACAAATTATAATCCGCCCTAAAGATGGTATTTGTTTGTTTAGAAATACTGTAATTAATAGAAGTAATCATACCTAGCAACAATTTATCTGTAGAAATTCGTCTGCCAAAACTGATACCAATTTTTTGATCAGGAATAGCTGTTTTCTTTGTAGGCGACCAATCATTATTCATACTTTCAGCAATTGGCTTTAGATATTGCTGCTGCACACTATTCAAATTTTTAGGAAAATTTGATGCCATATTATTTTGCGGATCATTGGCTAAATAAAACAAGGCACTATTTTTTTGATTGTAAAATGATTTAAATGTAGTACCGACTCGGAATGACGTACCATAAGAAACATCAACAAAATTATTGTCAGGAAAACTTTTCGTAAAAATCTTCACCATACCACCTGCAAATTCGCCAACTATATCAGCAGATGGACTTTTGATAACCATTATTCTGTCTAATTGTGCCGACGGAATAATATCGAACGAAAATGATTTTACGTCAGTTTCCATTGATGGTGCCATAGCATTGTGTAACAGCACATTATTATATCGTTGATTCAAACCACGTATATTAATGAAATTGCCTAAAATACTTACGCCAGGAATACGTCGCACTACTTGAGCTGCATCTTTGTCTGCTGATTTCTGAATCTGTTGCGATGAAATTCCACTTGCAATTAAATTCGCATTTTTCATTTCCAGCAATACAGCTGTTTCTGTATTTGTTTTTTTGAAATCGACAACTTGTACTTCTGCAAGTTCGTTGCTGGCAACTTCTAAGTGTATGTCTAATGAGGTTACTTCGTCAGCGCGCACAATTACGTTTTGTATATACTTATTTGCATAACCGATGTAAGAAATAATGAAATTGTATTGACCTGGCGTCAAGTCTGTGATTTCATATTTGCCATCTATATCTGTTGTAGCACCAAGCATTGAGCTATCGATTGACACATTTACACCAATTAGTGTTTCTTGTGTATTTTTATCGATAATAATTCCTGAAATTTTTCCTGTTTGTGCCCATGTCAACATTGGTATTACAATGCTGAAAATGGTAAGTGTGTGTTTTAAAAATGCGTTCATTTGTGTGATTAATTTGATATTGCAAAGTAAAAACAGCAGTTTCACCACCAAGTAAAGGGCGATTGAATGTTTTATGGTTTATTGGCAATTAATACGTCTTTTTAGTACGATATAAGGAATTATTAGAGGCAATTGTGTGAACATAAAGTGAACGATTGTAAGGAAATAGCTTTACTATATAGTTTTCGTATCTTAGTAAAATGATAGCATTTTTAGAAAAAATTACTGAGTCCATTTCGAAAAAAGATTTGCCGTATCTTTACAAACGCTGTTATATTTTTCCATCTCGCAGGGCAGCCATTCATTTTAGCAATTTCTTGAAAGAAAAATTTAAGAATGACAATTTTATTTTTCCGGAAATTATTACCATTCAAAATTTTATTCAATCAAATACTTCTTTCAATGTAAAAGATGATTGGTATTTATTGAGCAAATTACATCAAACACAAAATGCTCTTACACATATGAATCAATCCTTTGAAGCATTCTTACCTTGGGGGAAATTGATATTAAAAGATTTTGATGAGTGCGATAAATATTTAGTAGATGCCACACAATTATATTCCATTTTAAAGGCACATAAAGCATTAGAAGATGGTGCTGTAATTTCAGATGAAATTCGTCAGTATATCGAACAATTCATTGCCACTACTACAAAAAAAGAAAAAGAAGGTGTCTTCAAAGACTCATTTATAAAAACATGGAGTTTGATAGGCGATATGTATCAGCATTTTCAGGAAGAATTATCACATGAGCAATTTGCTTACGAAGGAATGGCGTATCGAGATGTATTGCAGAAACTACAAAACAATACACTACAATTACCCTATTCCAAAATTGCATGCTGTGGTTTTAATGCGCTATCACGTTGCGAAGAAGAAATATTTAAAACACTTTCACAACAGTATGATACAGAATTTTGGTGGGACGCAGATGTACTTTTTATCGACAATAAATTTCATGAAGCAGGAAATTTATTGAGAAGATATCAGCAAATATTTCCTAAAGAAAATGGAAATAGCCATTGGATTATTGACGACGAATTGACGCAAAATAAAAACATTACCATTAGCGGTATTTCTTCTAACATTGGACAAGCCATGTATGTAGCACAACATGCCTTGCAACATCAACAAGAAAAAACGGCCATTGTATTGTGCGATGAAAATTTAATCACACCATTGCTTAGTATCGTTGATACCACGCAGGCAAACATCACTATGGGTTATCCTATTGCGCAAGGCGAGTTGTATTCACTTTTGAAATTGCTATTAAATTTTTATGGAAATGCACGTGTTACTGAAAATAAAATTGCATTTTATCATAAAGATATTAGCGCATTAATTGAACACCATTACTTCAATAATTTTGTTACTAATAAAGAAAAATTACACACACAGCTTGCCTACTTTGTGCCTTTTATGCCACAAGAAGAAATACAGCAATATATCTCTATTGATTTACTAAGCGTACATAATAGCAGCAGCACTGCGCTTTCATATATTCTATCTACACTTAGTAAATTCGAAAGTAAAGATGCTTATTTTGCTGCTATAAAACATACATTAATCGAACAATTGCAAAATATCATACATCTTCTATTAGAAAATAACATTAACATACAACGCAATGCTTTATCGTTTTTTGTGCAGCAATATATTAGCAATTGCAAAGTATCTTTCGATACAAACACTAAAAGCAATACGCAGATAATGGGATTTTTAGAAACCAGATTACTAGACTTTGACAATCTCTATATACTTTCCATGAATGATGATCAACTGCCTGGCACCAATAAAACCAATTCTTTCATTCCTTATAACTTACGAAAAGGATTCGGGCTGCCTACATTTGAGCAATTTGACGGTGTGAATGCATATCATTTTTATCGCTTACTAAAACGTGCGAAAAATATCCAGCTATTGTATAACAATCAAGTGGGCGACAATGCAAGTGAAAAAAGCCGATTCATCAGACAGTTGACATATGATATGGCTACGCCAAAGAACACGATAAAAGAACAAATAGTAGTATTAGAAAAACTTGGCAACAGTCCTACTTCCACAACTAGTTTATTACAAATTAAAAAAACAGATGAAGTCATTGCCAATTTAAGAGAGCGAAAATTTTCGCCATCAGCAATAAAATCGTATATCAAATGTCCTGTACAATTCTATATGAAATATGTTGCCGGCATTGATGAACCGAGTGAAATAGAAGAAGAAATCGATGCCTCTGTATTTGGTTTAATATTACACAAAACATTAGAACTCATTTATCTTCCATATTTGAATACCGAAATTTCAGCAAAGACAATCCTATCATTTACTGACAAAGATTTTATTAAAGAAAAAATAAAAGTTACGTGTAATGAATTAGAATTACCTAAAGAAATAACACAAGGCAGCAACAAATTGCAATTAAGAATCATAGAGCGCATCGTTGAAAAAATATTGCACAATGATGCAGCAAACAAGCAGCTTACGATTTTATTTGCAGAGCAAAAATTTATATGGCAACATCTAGCACTTGCTGATGGCACATTTGCCAGCATTCAAGGCACATTCGACAGAATAGACAAGGTAGGTGATCATGGCATTCGCATCATTGATTATAAGACTGGAAAAATCGAATTGCCAGCATTCCCTGATATGAGCAAAGATGAAAAAATTGAAGAATTTTTAGATACTTTATTCCTATTTGACAAAAAAGATTACAGCGCCACATTTCAAGGAATTATGTATGCATTAATATATTACAAACTATACCATTGTACTGAAATTTATGTCGGCTACCATCATGCGAAAGCCATGAAAGATGGTATCGTTTATTTAAACAATCAAGAAGCAATTCCAACGGCCTTATTATTAAGCTTTGAAAAAAGATTATCTGCATTATTAAGTGAACTCATTTATCAAGCTCCTTATTTCACACAGTCAGAAAATGAAGAAGCCTATAAATACTCTGCTTATGCGTCTTTCATCAATATATAGGAAAGTGATTATTTCTTTTTATAAAGAATTTTATCCAATTGTCGTAATTTAAAAATGGCATAAACAATACGCATTTCCAGCAACACGATTACCGTCATGGACGTAACGCCTGCAAATGTCACCAAGTTTTTGATGTACATTAAATCATCAATATCAGTACCTGATTTTATATGCTGGAAAACATTAGCAGGAAGAGTAAAAACATAATCATCAAATGTACGACCGAACACATAATATTTGTTTAGCAATAAAAAAAACAAAGGCACATTCAGTACAAACAGCAACAACTTTGCCCAAATACTTTCCAACAATATCGAACGCATCATGAATGCAATAAATCGAAAATAGGTAAATGCTATAAACAATGCGAAAAGAAGAAACTGAAAAAATGGCCTACTGATTTCATCTTGAATCGGAACAATACAAATATATGCACCACCGATGGCTAGTAAAAACCAAATAATTTCGTAAATTATGCTTAGAAACAGCTTCTTTTCCATAGCGCAAAGGTACGCAACCAAAATCTAATTCTTATTAGATAAACGTTATTAGATAATGCGTTTGTCGCCAATAAACGCCTACTCAAGCGCATAATATGTAGTGTCAATAGTAATGTTTGACGAATTTTTATATTTTTACAGTAATGAAGATAACGACTACATCGAAACAGATAGCTGTTTTAATCGATCCTGACAAAACAAATCTAAAAAAGTTGAGTACACTAATTGTGAGTGCTAACAAAGCTAATATTGATTTTTTTTTGGTAGGCGGCAGTTTATTACAAAAAAATAATCTGGAAGAAATCGTAGTTTATTTAAAAAAACACAGCAAGAAAAAGGTCATCTTATTTCCAGGAAATCCTACTCAAATTTGCGCAAAAGCAGATGGCATTTTACTACTAAGTTTAATCTCTGGCAGAAATGCTGATTTATTAATTGGCAATCATGTACAAGCTGCTCCTTTATTAAAACAAAGCAAATTAGACATTATTCCTACAGGATATATTTTAATCGAAAGTGGAACAGCGACAACGGTTTCTTACATTTCTAACACCACACCAATTCCTGCCAACAAGCCCGAAATTGCTGTGTGTACGGCACTTGCAGGCGAGCAACTTGGCTTAAAATGTATCTATTTAGAAGCAGGCAGCGGTGCTAAAAATGCTGTTAATCAAGAAACCATTCGTGCTGTAAGAAAATCAATTACACTTCCGCTTATTGTTGGCGGCGGACTACGCAGTAAAGCACAAATCGAAGCGGCTTTTGATGCTGGTGCAGATATTGCAGTGATTGGTACTGCTATAGAAAACAACATACATTTTTTAGATGAAATTAAAAGTATAAAAAAATAATTTCGATCAAAATATATCTTCCATAACAAAATCGTCTTGAAAGGCAAAATCATACAAACAACAGGCTCGTGGTATCAAGTATTGGTAGATGGAAAAATTATAGCTGCACGCTTAAAAGGAAAATTTAAACTCGACCAGTTCGACACTACCAATCCGATTGCTGTTGGCGATGATGTTATTATTGAAGCTACTGAACGGCACGAATATGTCATTCAAGAAATTCTAGCGCGTCACAACTACATCATCCGACAGTCGCCTCGCAACAAACACCAACGACATATTATTGCCTCAAATATCGACTTGGCATTGCTCATTGTAACCATATCTCAACCACGCACATCACTAGGTTTTATTGATAGATTTATTGCAGCCGCTGCATCATTTCACATTCCAGTGAAAATCATCATCAATAAAATCGATTTGATAAAAGAAAAAGAAATGGAACAATTGGAATACATGCAAATCGTCTATAATCGTTTAGGTTACGATGTTATTTGCAGTTCTACCATCACCAATGAAGGCATTGAACAAATACGTGCTGCATTGGCAAACAAAACTACATTAGTTGCTGGACATTCTGGCGTTGGCAAATCAACTTTATTAAATGTTTTGCAGCCTGAATTAAATTTAAAGACTGGGAAAATATCTGAAAAATGGGGAAAAGGCATGCATACTACAACGTTTGCTACCATGTTCCAACTTTTTGAAAACACATTTATTATCGACACACCAGGCATCAAAGAATTTATGATGTTACAAGTCGAACCGGAAGAAGTTTCTGGCTATTTTATCGACATCAAACAATTCGCTACTAATTGCCAATTCAATAATTGCCTCCACCAAAACGAACCAAACTGCGCGGTGAAAGATGCTGTAGAAAATAAGCAAATTGCCGCTACGCGCTACGAAAATTATTTGCACATTATTGAAAATATCAAAGATATTAATTACTGGGAAAGAAAATAACTTCCTGTCATTTTCATACTATACTGTGTTTTATGTGAATAGAATAACGCAAAACAAATAGTTGAAAGACTTAAATAATCTAATGAATTACACCACATTACCAGAAAAAAGATGATAATAATCACTTTTAAAACACAATAAATGTTCCTAGAAAGAAGTAACTTTATATCATGAAACGACTTGTGTCAATATCATTTATTTTTATCTTTCTGAGTGCAAACACAGCATTTGGAGAGGTTTTGAAATTACCATTATTGATTCAGCATTATACCGAACATAAGCAGGAAGAATCTGCTATTTCCTTTATTCATTTTTTAGTGGAACATTATTCGGGAAAAGTCGATCATCAGCACAATAATCACCATCACGACAATCTGCCATTTAAAACATTAAATGCACATGCTGGGTCGGTAATTTCACTTATTCCCAATCCGATATTTTCAATTCAAAAGCAAATCTTCCCCGAAGATAATGCATCCATTCCTACTTATCTTCAATCTAATTATGCCGATGCCTATCTGAATGGTATTTGGCAACCACCTCGTTTGGGTTAATCATTTTTTATTGAGGAAAGGCCAATATGCCTTTCTATTGCTGTGCCTGAGTTTCACGCAAGTTTCAAAATTTAATTTAATGATTAATTCAAAAATATGCTTAATAAAATTATTGAGTTTTCCGTAAGGAATAAACTCATCATAGGGCTGTTTACAGTTGCCCTTGTCATTTTTGGTGTGTATGAAACCACCAAACTGCCGATTGATGCCGTTCCCGATATTACCAATAATCAGGTGCAAGTCATTACAGTGGCTCCTGCATTGGGTGCTACCGACATTGAACGCTTGGTTACTTTCCCGATAGAACAAGCAAGCAGCAATATCGCAGGTATTCACGAAATCAGGAGCTTTTCTCGTTTTGGTTTGTCCTTAGTGACCATTGCCTTTGATGACAATATAGATGTGTATTGGGCAAGACAACAGGTAACTGAAAGATTGCAATCCGTAAAAGATGAAATTCCGGAAGGTGTCGGCACACCTGAATTAGGTCCTATTTCTACTGGATTAGGCGAAATCTACCAGTATGTTGTTCGGACAAAACCGGGTTTTGAAAATAAATATGATGTTACCGAACTACGCACCATTCAAGATTGGATTGTAAGAAGACAATTGTTGGGGGTAAAAGGCGTGGCAGAAGTCAGCAGTTTTGGCGGCAAACTAAAACAGTATGAAATAGCGGTGGATGCTCAAAAATTACAATCCTTCAATCTCACTATCAATGACATCTTTCAGGCTTTGGAAAACAACAACCAAAATACCGGTGGTGCTTATATTGAAAAAGGACCGACTGTTTTATTTATTCGAAGCGAAGGATTGATTGGCAATAAAGAAGACATTGAAAATATTGCTATCAAATCTACTTCGGACGGTATTCCTATTCTGTTGAAAGATGTAGCGATATTGAATATCGGCTTTGCTACACGCTATGGAGCGATGACCTATAATGACCAAGGTGAAGTAGCCGGTGCGGTTGTGATGATGCTGAAAGGTGCGAATAGCAATGATGTCATCAAAAATGTAAAGGAAAGGATTGCTCAAATTGAAAGCACCTTGCCTGAAGGCGTAGTCATCGAACCGTTTTTGGATAGAACCAAAATGGTCAATAATGCCATTCATACCATCGAAACCAATTTGGCAGAAGGTGCATTGATAGTCATTTTTGTTTTGGTGTTATTTCTGGGAAATCTTAGAGCAGGTTTATTAGTAGCATCTGTTATCCCTTTAGCAATGTTGTTCGCCATTATTATGATGAATGTTTTTGGAGTAAGTGGTAACCTCATGAGTTTGGGAGCTTTGGATTTCGGATTAATCGTAGATGGTGCGGTGATTATCGTGGAGGCGGTTTTACATCAGTTGCATCACGGCAAAAAATATGAAATTCTACCCAAAATCAGCCAATCGGAAATGAATAAACAGGTTAAAAGTTCCGCTTCCAAAATGGTAAACAGTGCTGTCTTTGGCCAGATTATCATTCTGATTGTTTACCTGCCTATTTTCAGTTTGCAAGGTATCGAGGGTAAGATGTTTAAACCGATGGCACAGACAGTTTCTTTTGCTTTGATTGGTGCATTTATTCTTTCGCTTACTTATATCCCGATGATGGGTGCTTTGGTTTTGAGTAAAAAGCTGAAACACAAACCCAATCTGTCTGACAGAGTCATGGATAAAATAGCAAACGCACACCAAAACTTATTGAAAAAGGTTTTGCATTTTCCAAAAACAGTCATCGCCTCGGTTGCCGTACTATTTGTAATTGCACTATTTATTCTTTCAAGATTGGGCGGTGAATTTATTCCATCATTGGAAGAAGGAGATTTTGCGGTGGATACTAGAGTTTTAACCGGAAGTAATTTAAACACCACCATTGAATACACCCAAAAAGCTGCTCATATTTTGAAATCACAATATCCGGAAGTAGAAAAAGTAGTAACAAAAATTGGAAGTGGCGAAGTACCCACCGACCCTATGCCGATGGAAGCCAGCGATATGATGGTGATTTTGAAAAACAAAAAAGAATGGATTTCTGCAAAATCGTTTCCTGAACTGGCAGAAAAAATGGGAAAAACTTTGGAAGCTGTACCTGGTATCAGTGCAGGTTTTCAGTATCCGGTGCAAATGCGTTTTAATGAATTGATGACCGGTGCAAGACAAGATGTGGTCTGTAAAATTTTTGGAGAAGACTTGGATAGCCTTGCACATTATGCTACACAATTAGGCACAATCATCAAAACTGTTAAGGGTGCAGAAGATTTGTATATAGAACCCATAACCGGAATGTCGCAGGTAGTAGTCAAATTCAACCGAGCCAGTATGGCACAATTTGGACTAAATATTAAAGAGGTCAATAAAGTGGTGAACACCGCTTTTGCAGGTCAAAGTACAGGTAAGGTTTATGAAGGAGAAAAGCGATTTGATTTGGTGGTTCGATTAGATGAAAAGCAAAGAGAAAACCTGAATGATATTCGCAACCTGCTCATACCAACGCCCAAAGGCACTCAAATACCTTTGTATCAGGTGGCAGATGTGAACATTATTACCGGTCCGGCTCAGATACAAAGAGAAGATGCGAAACGAAGAATTGTAATCGGTTTTAATGTGCGTGGCAGAGATGTGCAAAGTATCGTGAATGAATTGAGTAAAAAATCGGAACAACAACTTCATTTTTCACCGGGGTATTACATCACTTATGGAGGTGCTTTTGAAAACCTAAATC
>JADKZZ010000200.1 GCA_020848475.1 Chitinophagales bacterium
AGTAGAGCGCTACACTTACGTCGTAGTAATAAAATCAAAATTTATAATTCCTTCTTTACGGGCTTTCCACAAGGTATTGTAATTGACGGTGGCAACACAAGAACGTATGCAGAAAACAATGAGCTAGTGATAAAAAATTGTGTATTGTCAATGTTGGATAATTGGTCATTATTTACACCATATAAATCTGATCAAGCAGGTTTTAGTGTGAATACATGGTTTAATGATGCGAGCAGAAATAATAGCACAGTAGCTAATATTACAAATGTTGGATATAATACAGCTGTATTGTATAACAATACTGCGCCTAATTTTTTATTGGCTTCTACTTCATCATTGTTATCTGGTGCAAGCTTTACAGGTTTGTCAGGATTCACTGCTGTTAACCACATTGGCGCATTTGATGCAACTACAAATTGGACAAATAACTGGACAGCCTTCAATCCTGCTGCGATAAAATATGTACAATAAAAAACTACTGCTATTTGCGTGTGTGTAAAAGCAAATAGTAGTTTTCATCTGTGTGTGACCTCGAAGTAATTCGAGGTCTTTTATTTTAAAAGATAAAAGCAACAAATATTTTTATGTATTTTTATTTTATGAAAACGCTATTCAAAATTATTGCAGGCATTGCGCTAATATTATTCGTCGCTTTCTTTTTCATAGAAAAGAAATCTATTCCATACGACACGCTCAAAGAAAAATATAAAATGCCAAGTTCTAAATTCATTGAAATAGATGGAATGAATGTGCATTACAGCATTGAAGGTGAAGGTACTCCAATTTTATTAATACACGGCACTGGATCTGTTTTGCAAACATGGAATGCGTGGAGTGCCGCTTTGCTTAAAAATAATTTCAAAGTGATACGCTTAGATTTGCCTGCATTTGGATTGACAGGGCCGAGAAGTGATAATGATTATTCCGCTAAAACTTACGTCAGCTTCTTAGATAGATTTATGCAGAAAATTGGCATTGATAGTTTTGCTATAGCTGGCAATTCACTTGGTGGCGAGTTGGCTTGGAAGTATGCATATACATTTCCTCAAAAAGTAAGCAAGCTTATTTTAGTTGACCCTGCAGGATTTTATTCAGCTGAAAAAGGAAATGGTGCTATTGTATTTAAGCTGGCAAAAATAAAATGGCTGGCGCAATTGATGAGTAAAATGGATACGCGTATTCTGGTAAATCGTACTTTAGAAGATGTATATTTTGATGATAGTAAAATTAGTGATGCCACCAAAGAAATGTACTATGATATGTCACTGCGCGAAGGTAATAGAGAAAGCTTCACAGCACGTGTGCAACAAATAGGCAATGAGCCAAGCTTAGATGTTTCAAAAATACAAGCACCAACATTAACAATGTGGGGCAAGCAAGACGAATTATTGGATATCTCTTTGCTGTCTCATTTTACAAAAATTCCTCATCATAAAGAGATTGTTTACGATAATTGCGGCCATTCGCCACAAGAAGAAATTCCAGCAATTTCTGTGAAAGATGCAATTGATTTTCTGAAATGATTTTCTTTTGGTACGCTTATTGTTACATTTGACTCAATAAATATTTTGTATGAAAAAAATACTTACCATTGTATTTCTTGGATTAGTAGTGCTTGTATCTGCACAAAACACAAACTACACTGTCAATAATTTATCGCCAGAGTTGACAGCAATAACAGAAAATGTAAAAAAAGAAGCCAACTTAAATCCAGAGCAATTTAAAAAATTTAAAGCAGATTATGTTTTGTTTTTAAATGAAAATGCAAAGCCTAATGCCAATACCAATACCTTGTTTATGTTGCTAGGACTGAAATTTCGAGGATACATGAACGATGGGCAGTTTTCTAAAGTCACACAAATGGTGAAGGACGGAAAACTCAATCCTCCAGGAAATAAAACAGATCTGACGAAGTCAACAAATAAGCCTACAACTCCAGCAAACACAGGCGCATCAGCACCAAAAGTAAATGGCTTGTTGCCAGCATCTATCAGCAATCAATCGAATGTTACTGCACTTTTTGAGCAGTTGCAATCATTTATGAAAATATCACCAGAAAAAGCAGCGCAAGTTATTCCTATTTTAAAATCGTATGACACGCAGCTGACAAAAATAAAAACTGATAATAACGGAAATGCAGCTAAAATTAAACAGTTGACAGATGCATTGAATGGCCAAACGGTGCCTCAGTTAAAACAACACATGACAGACCAGCAGATTGCTACTTTGGTGTTAGCCTTAGGCATGCAGGAGAATATTTTATCTGGTAAAAATCTGAACGCAGAGCAAAAGATATTCTTAGGTAAAATACGTCATCAATACCAGTTGAATGATGTACAAACAATGTCAGTTGTATTGGTGTTAGTGCAAGGAAAAATTAGAGGTGATGCGATAGCATTATTACACAAATCAAATCCTGAGCAAGCAGGAAAAGAGTTTTTATTCCTATTGCAAGATTTAGATAAACAATTACAAGCATCCTTAACGAATGAACAATATGTAAAAGTAAAAGCAGATATTGAAAAATTATTAAAAGGACAAAAACTGTAACGGCTTTGTTTATTCATAAGTTTTAATAAGCTGTACAACTTGAAGTGCGGATTTATTCCAATCAAATTCTTTAGCACGTATTTTTCCTTTGTCAATCAAGTCTTGACGAAGTGGATTGTCTGACGTAAGTAAATGCATAGCAGTAGCAATTTCTCGTATATTGTCAGGTGCCACCAAAATGCCAGCATTTGCTGCTATTTCAGCCATAGATGAAGTGTTTGATGTTATCACTGGAACGCCTAAGCTCATCGCCTCTATTATTGGAATGCCAAATCCTTCAAACCAACTTGGATAGCATAATGCAAATGCATTCTGTAGTAATTGTAATAAATCCACGCGTTCGATATTTTCTATCCAAATGACATCATTTTTATATTTCATTTGTTGGTAATACGTTTCTAATTCAGCATTCATCCAAGCATTTCTTCCAACAATAAGCAATTGATAGTTGAGTGTAAATGTTTGTTTAAAAAGTTCAAATGCCTTTAGTAAATTAAGCACATTTTTTCGTGGATGCACAGCACCAATGAAAATAAAATAAGGTGTTTTGTCACTTATGCGCTTGTCGATAATTGATAAGCTTTGTGCTTGTTCATTGTTTATTATTTCTCGGCTATCTTCAAAGCCATTAAACACTATGCTAATTTTATTTTCATCAACACCATATTTTGAAATAATATCTTGTTTAGTGGCATTAGAAACAGCTATTAACTTGCTGGCTTTTTGACAATATTTAGGCGTAAAATAAAGATAAAAATGACGCACCAAAAATGGTGTGTGTTCCGGATAATGTTCAAAACCTAAGTCGTGAATGGTAACGATTTGAGGAACATCAGTAGATAATGAGCCAAAACCATCTGGCGAAATAAATAAATCGATATGGTGTTTTTTTAAAACTTTGGGAATAGCATGTTCAAACCATATATACCACAAAACAGGATGGCGTGCAGGTGGTGAAATTGTGATTGGAATAACATTTTTGGCAAAAACAAAAGATTCATCATGTGCACGATCAAATAGGAAATAAAATTCATGCTCAG
The DNA here is from genome assembly GCA_020848475.1 of Chitinophagales bacterium. GTDB lineage: Bacteria > Bacteroidota > Bacteroidia > Chitinophagales > JADIYW01 > JADJSS01. The sequence goes on from JADKZZ010000200.1 coordinate 3,591, forward strand.
GCATGAGCTGCACGACGCGCTTGAAAATTTCTTGCGTAAACATGCCGATGCCTTCTATCTTGTTTTTTAGAAGAAATCTTGTATTTATGGCAATTTTCATAATGCTATCGATATTGGCTTATTCACAACGTTAAGCACTTATTAACAATCTGTCGAAAGATAAGATTTTCAAGACATTTTATATTAGATTGAATTACTTAACTTTGAAAAAAATTACTTTGTATGAGATTTGTCGTTTCGTCAGCACAATTATTTAAAAACTTACAGAAGATAGGTGGTGTAATCAGCACGAATACTGTATTGCCAATATTAGAAGATTTTTTATTTGATATAGATAAAAATACACTTAACATTACTGCTACAGATTTAGACACAACAATGTCGGTATCGATGGACGTGGAATCTAAAGAAAGTTTTAAAGTAGCTATTCCTGCTCGTATTTTATTAGATTCATTGAAAGCGTTAGCGGAGCAACCAATTACGATTGCTGTTGATGAAACTACAAATGGTATTGAAATCACGACAGATAATGGCAAGTATAAATTAAGTGGCGAAAACAGTGCTGATTTCCCAAAAGAGCCAACTGCTGAAGGTGTAGATGAAGTGAAGTTGGCATCATCTATCTTGAATAAAGGAATTTCAAAAACATTATTTGCTGTCAGTAATGATGAATTGCGACCAGCGATGACAGGTGTGTTTTTTCAATTAGATGATAACGGAATCACATTTGTGGCTACTGATGCGCACAAATTGGTAAAGTATAACCATAGCGAAATTAAAGGCGGAAATGCGTCATTCATCGTTCCTAAAAAAGCATTAAACTTATTAAAAGCAGTATTGCAGAATAACGACACGGAAGTTTCCGTACAATTTAATAAATCAAACGCATTTTTTAGTTTCAATAATATACAGTTGATTTGCCGTTTGATAGATGCTAAATATCCTGATTATAATGCGGTGATTCCAAAGGAAAATCCTAACTTATTATCTGTTCAAAAAGAAGATTTCTTTTCTTCCTTAAAAAGAACATCGATTTACTCTAATAAAACAACACATCAAGTAGTGTTAAAAATGGCAGGCTCAGAGTTGACTGTTTCTGCGCAAGATTTAGATTTTTCAAATGAAGCATCAGAGAAATTGAGCTGTGACTATCAAGGTAATGCCATGGAAATTGGCTTCAACGCAAAGTTTTTAATAGAAATGTTAGCAGCATTAGACAGCAGCGATATTAATATTGAATTGTCCACGCCAAATCGCGCAGGCATAATACGTCCAACAGACAAAGACGAAAACGAAGACTTATTGATGTTGGTGATGCCGGTGATGCTCAATAATTAATAATAGTTTATACAACCATCAAATGAAAAAATCCACGATATTCATCGTGGATTTTTTTATTATGCTTTGAATTTTTTTTTCTATTTAATTTTCAATTTTGGAATCCATCTTACTTTTTCAAAATCTTGTATTTGATCTTGAATTACTTTTATTCCTTCGCTTTCTAATAATTCTTGCATCATTGTTGGCGACTCAAAATGGTGCTTTCCTGTAAGCAAACCATTTCTATTTACAACACGATGTGCAGGCACGTAAAAAGTAGAACTTTGGGCGTGGTTCATTGCATAGCCAACGGTTCGCGCAGAACCTTTTGTACCTAAAAATGTAGCAATATCGCCATAGGTACACACTTTTCCTCGTGGAATTTTTGCCACTAAACGATATACTTTCTCATAAAAATCATTCATTTTCAAATTTTTTTACAAAAATAAAAATACACATAAGTGCCTCATTTATAGCAATAAAGATTGTTTTTTTCAAAATAAATTGAAAAAAATGCATAAAAGGTCTTGACAAATATCAAAAGGCGTAATAACTTTGTCCTCACATAAAAACCTAGTGCCATGTTGAAACCCTTAACACTCATGGCGCGTGTACTTGCAATATTTTCAATAACCATTGTACAAGCGCAATCGACAAACAACAGCAGTATGTTGTGCTATATCAGCGCAGACAATACAACGCATCTTGTAGATTCTAAGCTTATACCAGCTCAGCCTTACACGATTACATGTACTTATAATGAGAAAGATGCCAGCATTCCAAAGTTTATACAATTTTCGTGTAGTGGTGCTTCCGTAATCACTGTAGATGTACACGTGACAAACGGCACCACAACTCAAAAAATAAGCAAAGATATTCGCATACAAGCTAATCGAGCTGTGTATGAAGTGCCAGTTTTAGCGTATGTCAATGACAATATTATGCAAAGTGGAAATGCGCGTATAAATGCGATTGAATTTTCTAATACATTGAACCAAGAGGCACATTTGAATGAAGTTTATTTTACAAATACTTCGAGCAATTATGAAGTAAAATTTAATCAGATTTTTACTGTAGATTTAGATGATACAACACCACTGAATTATTTCATAAAATCAAATGAGTATAAAGATGTTCAAATAAATGTATATAAATCAAAAGGAGAATATTCAACAAAATTAAATAAGAATTTAAATATTGGAGATAATTTTATTATGTTTGATGAATTATCAGCAATTTATCACGGAAAATATATAGTAGTCATCACAGAAAACAAACCTAATAACAAAACCAAGAAATCCTCCAACTCCAACATAACAGTCATGAATGATTAATTCAAAAATGAAAATTTAAGTAGTCCAGTTGGGGGACAAGACCTTATTCCAAGCTGTAAAAGGTGCGGAGTAAGGTCTATCTTTTTTTATGGATTTGGTGATGTTGCTTGTATAACTTGTGTTGCTTCTTCTTTGAAAAATTGCTTTTGAAAGAGTAGTATAATAGCTACACCAACTGTTATACATGCATCAGCGACATTAAAAATAAATTGAAAAAACTCAAAGAATTTTCCGCCAAAAAATGGAATCCATTCCGGTAAAACTCCTCTGTATATAGGAAAATAGAACATGTCCACTACTCTGCCGTGAAACCATTTTGCATAACCACCTTCAGCAGGAAATAATGTGGCAATTTGTCCTTCGCTATGCGAGAATATTTGGCCATAAAAAATGCTGTCTATGATATTGCCTACGGCGCCGACTAAAATTAAGGAAAGTGCAAATACAAATCCTTTCGATGATTTTTTGTCTTTGATTTGTTGTGATAAATAATAAGTAATAAAAAACACAGCAATAATTCTAAACACGGTAAGCATCAATTTGCCAAATCCTGCACCGAAGCTCATGCCAAATGCCATACCTTCGTTTTCTACAAAGTGTATGCGTGCCCAATCGCCAATGTACATAAATTCGTCGCCGCTGCGCATCGTTAATTTTACCCAAATTTTCGAAGCCTGATCAATAACTAAAGATATAACGATAGTAAGTATGGCAATCGTTTTTTTACTCATGAATGTATTTGTTGTTTATTAAAAAAAATCCCGCAGCTGCGGGATTTTGTTCTTATTTTTTTTCCATTTTTTTCCCTTCAACACTTAAAGTAGCATGTGGTACTACCATCAAACGTTCTTTTGGAATGAGCTTTCCGGTTTCGCGACAAATGCCATACGATTTATTCTCAATACGTACTAATGCACTTTCTAAATGAGAAATTAATTTGAGCATGCGTGCTACTATTTGGTTCATGTTCTCACGTTCAGAGGTGATAGAGCCATCGTCGATGCTGGCAAACTGCGTTTCTGATTCAGATGCATTTTTTATTTGATCTGTGTAGAAATCAATTTCTTCTTTTGCTTTAACAATCTTTTTTAAAATGACTTCTTTAAAAACAGATAAGTCTGCATCACTGTATCGCACTACTTTCACTTCCATCACTGGTTTTGCCTCTTGCTGATGTCTTGTTGCTGATAATTGATGTGCTTTTTCGGCCGCAGCTTGGTGTATCGGTTTAACAGTATTTTGTTTTAATTTTTCAGGTTTTGGTGCAACTGCTTTTACGTTAGCTTTAGGCGCTTGTTTCTTTACGATTACAACTTTTGGCGTTGTAGTTTTTGCGACAACAGGTTTCTTCGCTACGGCTTTCTTTACTGCTGGTTTCGTTGTCGTTTTTTTCGGCGCTGGTTTGGCTACCACTTTTTTTGGCGCTGGCTTGGCTGCTTTCTTAGCAGGCACTGGCTTTGCAGCTACTTTCTTTGCTACAGGTTTTGTTGTCGCTTTTTTCGGCGCAGGCTTGGTTTTCGCTACTGCTTTTTTTGCAGGTGCTACTGTCTTTTTTGTAGGTGCTGCCACTTTTTTAGTAGGTTTTGCTACTGCCTTTGTCTTCGTTTTTACAACAACTTTCTTTGGAGCTGGTTTTGCTTTTGCTACAGCTTTCTTAGGTGCTGTTTTTTTGGTAGCTACTGCTTTTACTGCTTTTGCAGCTGGTTTTTTTGCAGCTACTTTTTTCGCTACAGGTTTCGCTTTCTTTGTCACTTTTGCCATCTTCTACTTTTTTTGAATGAACAATTGTAATATCTCACCATTAATATCAAATTCTTTTGCATTCGATACATTATCAGAAAATAAGATGTCGCTTGCTAAAGTTTCGTTGCAAATATATTCTTTATAACTATTCAAAATACCATTGAGTACCAATTGATTTTGCACATGCAAAATGATTTTGTCAGTAACTTCAAAGTTGGACTCTTTTCGCTCGGTTTGTATCTTGTTGACAATCTCTCTGGCGAAGCCTTCATTTTTTAAATCTTCTGAAATATGAGTATCCAAAGCTACAGTTATTCCATTGTTGGAAGCCACTAGCCAGCCTTGAATATCGTCAGATATGATTTCTACTTCACTGATTAAAATAGTAAATGTTTCACCATTAGAATTGATATCTATGCTAGCATTTTTCTCGAATGCTGCAATGGCAGTATTGTCTAATTCTTGTATTTTTTCTGCCACAGCTTTCATGTGACTGCCTAATTTTTTACCTAAACTTTTGAAATTAGGTTTTATCTTTTTGGATATAATACCAGTCGTGTCGCTGATATATTCGATTTCTTTGACATTTACTTCTGAGAGAATCAACTGCTTTACTTTGTCGATTTGCTCGATGAATGATTTGTCAATTGCTGGCACTAAAATTTTTTGTAATGGCTGACGAACTTTTATTTTCGTCTTTTTTCGTAAAGAAAGTACCAGTGACGAAATTTCTTGCGCCCATTCCATACGTTGTTCTAAGGCTTTGTCTATTACAGTGTCATCTGCTTGTTGGAGTAATGATAGATGTACGGAATCATTTGTTGCGAGCAAGTTTTGCCATAACCAATCACTGATAAATGGTGCCACCGGGCTCATTAATTGTGCTATTGTACGCAAGCATTCATGTAGTGTTTCAAATGCCGCTTTTTTGTCTTGCGATAATTCATTTCCCCAAAATCTGCGACGGCATAAACGCACGTACCAATTAGACAGATGTTCAATCACGAAATCTTCAATTAATCGGGTTGCTTTTGTAGGTTCATACTCTTCGTATGCTGTGGCTACTTCTGCTGTAAGTGAGTTCAATTTAGAAATTACCCAACGGTCTATTTCTGCTCTATCTGCTAATGGTGTGGTGTTGTTTTTGTCAATGGTAAAACCATCTATATTAGCATAAATAGCGAAAAAATTATACGTATTGTTTAATGTTCCAAACAATTTTCTGCCGGTTTCAGCTAAGCCTTCTTCGTCAAATTTAAGATTGTCCCAAGGTTGTGAATTGGAAATCATATACCAGCGTGTTACATCAGCGCCGTATTTTTCTATTGTTTTAAATGGATCAACCGTATTGCCTTTTGACTTAGACATTTTATTGCCATTTTTATCTAAAACCAAACCATTTGACACGACATTTTTATAAGCTACATTGTCGAATAACATTGTAGCAATGGCATGTAATGTATAAAACCAACCACGCGTTTGATCGACACCTTCTGCAATAAAATCTGCTGGAAATGATTGCGCAAAAGTATCTTTATTTTCGAATGGGAAATGCCATTGCGCATAAGGCATTGCACCACTATCAAACCACACATCAATCAAATCACTCTCGCGTTTCATCGCTTTGCCACTGGCTGATATCAATATGATATCGTCAACATAAGGTTTATGCAAATCAATGGTTTTATCTAAGATGCTATTGTCCATAAATCCTGCATCTATTGCCTTTTGCATTTCAGCTTTTAGCTCAGCAATAGAGCCGATGCAAATTTCTTCTGTATTATCTTCCGTTCGCCAAATTGGCAATGGAGTTCCCCAATATCTGCTTCTCGATAAATTCCAATCGATTAAATTTTCTAACCATTGACCAAAACGACCGCTGCCCGTACTTTCTGGTTTCCAGTTGATGGTTTTGTTTAATGCCACCATGCGATCTTTGACAGCAGTAACACGTACAAACCAAGAGTCTAAAGGATAATAGATAATAGGTTTATCTGTGCGCCAGCAATGCGGATATGAGTGTTCGTATTTTTCTACCTTAAATGCTTTATTTTCTTTTTTAAGTTTAATAGCAATATCGATATCTACAGAAACATAGTTTTCTTCGTTTTTGTAATCCTTTACATATCTTCCAGAAAATTCGCCAACGCCATCGATAAACTTACCTTCCATATCTACTAATGTCAAAGCGCCAATACCATTTTCAGCTGCTACTTTCATGTCGTCAGCACCAAAACTTGGTGCAATGTGCACGATGCCTGTTCCGTCTGATGTGGTAACAAAATCGCCCGTGATGACACGAAAAGCATCGCCATCAATCTGTTCTTTCTTGTTGGCATCAAAAGGCAATAATTGCTCGTATCTGATGCCTTTCAAATCGCGGCCTAAAAAGGTGGCTAAATGCTGATAAGGTAGTTGCTTGCCATCATTTTGGTAAGTAGCAAAATCTTTATTTTCATTTTCTGCTTGAAAATATTTATGTAATAAATCTTTTGCTAAAATTAATTGAACGCTTGTGTGTGTATAAGGATTGATTGTTTTTATCAATACATATTCAATATTTGCACCAACAGCCAATGCAGTGTTAGATGGTAATGTCCATGGAGTAGTCGTCCAAGCTAAGAAATAATAATCTTCATTTTTGTTTGGTAAAAAATCACTATCTAGTATGGATTGTTTGCTGATTTTAAACTGCGCAACAGCACTCGTGTCTTTCACATCTTTATAGCAACCAGGCAAGTTTAATTCAGCAGAACTCAAGCCCGTGCCAGCAGCAGGAGAATATGGTTGGATTTTATACCCTTTATACAATAAATCTTTATGGTATAGTTCTTTTAATATCCACCAAATACTTTCGATGTAGTTGTTGTCAAATGTAATGTATGGATTATTTAAGTCCACCCAATAGCCCATTTTTTGTGTAATGTTGTCCCAAACATCTTTGAACTTCATCACTTCTTCTCGGCATTTTTGATTGTATTCTGCAACGGAAATCTTTGTTCCGATGTCTTTTTTTGTAATTCCTAATAATTTTTCTACTTGCAGTTCTACCGGCAAACCATGCGTGTCCCAGCCACCTTTACGTTTTACCTGATAACCTTGTATCGTTTTATAGCGGCAAAAAATATCTTTTATGGTTCGCGCTAAAACATGGTGAATTCCAGGCATACCATTAGCACTCGGCGGTCCTTCATAAAACACATAAGCTTTTTTGCCTTCGCGTTCAGTAATGCTTTTTTCAAAAATAGAATTTGATTGCCAAAATAGGCTAATCTCTTGTTCTATCTGTGTTTGTGTGCTGTTTTTTATTTCTCTGTATTGCTTTGTATATGACATGTCTTTCCGTATCAAAAAAATTTGCGCAAAGATACTAAAAGCTATATAAATTATTGGTTTTGTACGTTAATATATTCTATCAATCTCGCATAAAATGTATAGATTTGGTAAAAATTTACCTTTAAATCACTTGAATAGTTCAAAATGATAAATTATGCATACAAAAGCTTGCTATACAGAAGTTTGACTACGGCAATTTTCTTGTCTTGCTTTGCTGTTTTGTCGGCGCAAAATCTAGCTTTGGGTACCTGGACTGCACATTTGCCATTAAGCAATGCTCTATCTGTGTGCCAAAGCAAGGATTATGTATATGCAGGTACGGAAAATGGTGTTATTGGCGTGCATAAGGAAAGTCATTTTATAGAAAAATACACAAAAGTAAGCGGATTGGCTGATGTATTTGTGGCACAAACAGGATATGATACGAGCACTTCTACCTTGCTGATTGCCTACAAAAATTCGGACATCGACCTTATACATGAAGGAAAGATAAAAAACCTGCCCTATTTGAAAAATGCAATGCTTGCAGGTGATAAGAATGTCTATTCCATTTTTTGTGTTAACGGATTTGCATATTTAGGAACAGGATTTGGTATTTTAAAAATTAACTTAGAAAAGCAAGAAATTGCAGAGACCTATATTTTTAATGATGGCATTTTAACCTATAAAGTCAATGCAGTTTGGGCTGATGATAATACCATCTTTGCTGCTACGCAAAAAGGTGTGTTGAGTGCTGCCATTTCACCATCGATAAATTTATTGAATTTTAATAATTGGACACAGCATTCAATCGGAATACCACAAGCAGAAGCAAGTGCAATCACGCAATATGACAATAAAATTATTGCAAGTATTTCCAATATTTTATATGCATTTGATGGTGTCAATTGGTCTGTCTTTTTTAGTGCTGATTCCAATTGGATAACACGCCATTTGAATACGTCAAACGGAAATTTACTGCTTGCCCAGCAACGAGTAAGTGGTGCAGACGTAGTGGAAAATAGAATCGGAAAATGGAATGGAACAACATTTGCTTTTTTCACGAGTGCTAATAATATTGCCTATCCTTTGCAGATTATTGAAGATGAAAATAATAGTATTTGGTATGCCGATTTATATAGAGGTTTGGTACATCAAGAAGGCGCTAATTTTAATGCTTATTTCCCAAATGCACCAGCACGAATTACTTCAAAAGAAATGGAGTTTTTAGGAAAGACTTTATGGGTGGCATCATCGAATATAAATGATGGTGGTGCGCCTACTTTTAATAAAAATGGCATTTATGCTTGTACAGAATACTTTTGGGAAAACATAGACATATACAACACACCTGCGTTAGATTCTTTTTTTGACATAGCCGTAGTACAACCTATTGCCGTTGAAAATAAAATCGTGTTTGGCTCACAAATGGGCATCTTGGTGTATGATATAAATGATAAAACATTCGACATCAATAAATACAGACCCAATGCTATCGACCCATCAAAGAAAATATTTAGGATTACTGGGGCGGATATTGATGGTGCTGCTAATGTGTGGCTGTCTGATGCGTATTCGAATGTGCCACTTGTCTGTCGGAAATCTGGAGGAGAATACACCTATTTTAATTCAGGATTTTTGAATGGTATGTTAGTAAAAGATATTGTTGTAGATGATTTCAACCAAATTTGGATTGCTAAAAGCGATGCGAGTGGAGGCCTGACAATGTTGAATTATGGCAATGATATTGATGATAAATCTGACGATACTTATTTTAATTTTAGAACTGGCGCTGGATTCGGAAATTTGCCATCGAATAATGTGATTTGCATGGCAAAGGATAATGATGGCGTACTTTGGTTGGGCACAGAAAATGGCATTGCTAGAATTGCATGTGCCGGATATGTAGTGGACAATGCATGTGAAGCGGAACAGATTTGTATAGACAGAAAAGATGGTAGTGGCTTTTGCGATAATTTATTGGAAGATGAAATTATTAATTGTATTACCGTTGATGCAGCAAACAGAAAATGGATAGGCACTAATAATGGCCTGTTTTTAGTGAGTGCAGATGGCGAAAAAACGATACATTATTTCAATGAAGCCAATTCGCCTTTACTGTCTAATTACATACGTGCATTAGCCATAAATCCTGAAAATGGCGATCTCTTCATTGGCACAGGAAAAGGTATTTGTACTTACAGAGCAGATGCTACATTGACAACAGCTGAAACAGAAGCACCTTATGTTTATCCAAATCCAGTACGCGAAAACTATGAAGGACCAATTGCTATCAAAGGTATTCCTAATAATTGCAATGTAAAAATTGTAGATGTTAGCGGTAATCTGGTTTATGAAACTACAGCCAATGGCGGACAAGCCACTTGGGACGGCAAGCTGATTAATGGTGAGCGCGCTGCTACAGGCATTTATTATGCATTATGTAAAGGCACAAGCAAAAAAGACACTGCAAAGTTGAAATTTTTATTGCTACGATAAGGTAAATTTTTATTAGGATATACAGCGTTTTTACTACGAAACGAGAAATATTATTTCATAAATCGTGCTAAACGACAATGATTTTTTTCTACATTTTAACTTGCTGCGCTAATACATCAACAATTTTAGACAAAACAAAAGTATCCGTATAGCAATATGTCTTTAAGTGCTCTAATTTTGATTGTACTTCTTCTTTATTTTCCCAATAAAAAAGCTCGTTATACACAGCCATAGCTTCCTCGCCATCTTTCACGATGCTATGAGAAAACTCATCGATGCCAAGCATAGCATTTCCAATGGCTTTTAATGAAAAACTGCCTTGCTGTGCTGGATGATAATAATATAATTCTTTAAACGGCACTTCGATATCTATGATGCGATTGATGCGTTCTAAAATTTGTGTTTTAAACTGCGGAAAATCTGTTGCCATTTTGAATAAAATGCCTTTTTCCATGAGCGTGTTAAACACTAAAATCTGTCCTGTTTTTTCTGTAGCTAATAAAAAATGTTGAACAAAATTTTCTCTATCATCATTGCCTACTGGAGAAATATAGCAAATGTGTTCTAATGGAGAATCTGCATTTTCTTTGTAATGCAAGGAATATAAAAATGGTATTCTTTCGTAAGGTTTGGTGTTGGGAAATATAGGAATAGCAGGCTGGAATGCTTCAATGTCAAAATAATACAAAGGATATTGTATAGGCTGAACAAACGCACGTAATTTGTCTGCATCAATATGTACTTGCTGTTTTTGAAAAGATTGGATGATTACTTTCTGGCGCGCATTAAATTCATCTGTATTTATTATATCTTGAATTTTGTTTATGCCTTTTTCGATAAAACTACTTTTTTCCTGCATAGAAATTCCAGGCAAATACCAAATAGAATCGGCATCTACATTTTTCCAGCAATAACCTTGAAAATCGCAAGGATATGGTTTGTTGCAATGCGCACCGATGTCGATATTTGGCATCGTGTCGCTACTTAATGTAGCAATTGCTTCTTCTATTGTTTTTTCTACAAATGGAATTCGTTCCATAATTTCTTTCATCACAGAAGTGCATTTGAAATAGGAAGAAATAGCTAATGTGCCATCAAAAACATAGTCGTTATTGATGGTTACGATGTCAAAATCTTCGAGCTCTATACCACTTTTCGTAATGATGTAATACTGTATGGCTGCATCTAATAAATAGGTGTTAGAAATTCGAAACGAGCTTTTCACTTCGTGTGCATACCATTTCCCATTTTTATTTTCTAAAATATCTAAGGCAACCAAAATGCCATTATACTTAAATGCCGCCTCATATATAACTGCAAACTGTTGTTGGACTAAGAGTTTTGTTGCAGCTATTGAAGTATCATACGAGAATGGATTTGGCGGAGAACAATCTTTGCCACCAGGAAAATATTGATGTGCAAGCTTGCCAATGCGATGACCTCTGTCAAATTTTTGTTGCTGTGTGGTGCTGGGTTTGTCTCTTAGTTGAAAATTATTTTTATAAAGATATAATGATTTCGAGCATTGGATACTGCGTATAAGTGTTGATTTGCTAAGTGAATTTTTTTTGTTGCTCATTGTATTAACTAAAAGATGCTTATGTTTTATTATCTTTGATGTCCGTTACGAAGTAAAATAAAAATATTCGCGCTTATTCCGCAATTTTATATTGCTTATACTTTGTAAAATGGAGTTGTAAAACGTATAAAATAATTTTGAGATGAAACTAAGAAATTTTACACTTTTTTTTCTATCTATTTTTTGCTGTAATGTGTTAATGGCACAAAAAGGCGGTACACTCAGTATTGGTGCTACGCCAGGCTTGTCATATATGTTGGCACAAAACACTTATTTTTTAGCAGAAAATAGCAAAGAGTTAGACTACAAACCAAAGTTTAGCTACCATGTATTTATTCAAGGAGGTTATAATTTTAAAGAGCAACACGGCATAGTTGCATTCGCCAATTTTTGCGATGAAGGTCAAAATTATAAAGATGAATTTAAGTGGAAAAAGTACCCTTCATTAATAGGCACTCACCGAAAATCTGTTGATTTTAAATATATGGGTTTTGGTGTGTTGTATCGCTTCGCACCATTGTTGCGTGGCCAAAAAGACCATATTCGCGTTGCTGGTGATGACTTTAAGTGGAGAATGAAATTATTAGTCGGCTTTGAAACAGATTTCTTGTTAAACGCGCAAATAAAATATACGGTTGATGTCAATAATGCAGGTAATTTAGTGGACTATGGATATCCAATTCCACCAGCAATTGGCGGTTATCCTGACTATGCACCCAACCAAAGCAATAATTACAAATCGTACTATAAAACCATACAAGGTGTAGGTGTAATTCGTTTTGGTTTCGACCATATTTTTAAAAATAATTTATTTTTAGGCGTTGCGATGGAAACGAAATTTGGTTTTAATGATATTAATGCCAACGAATTTAAAGTACATCCGAAATATAAAAAATCTAAAAACTATTTCATTGGTTTGAATGTCGAATTTGGATACAATTTTCAACGCGATAAAATGAAAAAAGCAGCAGAGAAAAAACAAACGACTAAAGCACCGAAATACAAACCAGAAAAAGTAAAAACGCCAGGTATAGACTTGAATAAACGCGTTGATGAAGTAGATAAAGCAACCAAGAAAAAATACAAAAAATAAGAAAGAAAGGTCATTGCAACAATGGCCTTTTTTTATGCGATAATATTGACTTCAGCTTCTAATATAATACCAAATTTTTGCTTCACATCATCTTGCACACGAAGTGCGTGTTGCCATATTTCTGCACCAGTGGCATGACCATAATTTACAATAACTAAAGCTTGTTTTGCATGGTTGCCTGTGTTTCCAATTTGCTTTCCTTTCCAGCCAGCTTGCTCGATTAACCATGCAGCAGGAATTTTTTCTTTTCCATTGCTCAAGCTGTAATGTGGCATATTTGGAAATTGTTGTTGCAATAATGAAAATTGTTCTATGCTGATTTCTGGATTTTTAAAAAAACTACCTGCATTACCTATGTCTTTTGGATTTGGCAACTTGCTTTCGCGGATTTGAATAACTGCATCAGCCACGTCTTTAATGCTTGGTGTGGCGATGTTTTTTTCTTTAATTATTTTCTGAATATCGCCATAGGCCATATTTAATTGCGGCGACTTTGAGAGTTTAAAAGTAACATCGTAAATAAAATATTTGCCTTTGGCTTCTTTCTTAAAGATGCTTTCGCGATAGCCAAAATTACATGCGTCTTTGCCAAAAATATAGGTGTCGCCAGTGCTTAATTCGATAGCTGTTGCTTCTACAAATGTATCTTTGATTTCTACACCATAAGCACCAATGTTTTGCATCGGCGCAGCACCTACGGTGCCTGGAATTAAAGCTAGATTTTCTATGCCACCCAAGTTATTCTCCACACAATACATAACGAGTTCGTGCCATATCGTGCCTGAATAGCTTTTTAGCCAAACATGTGTTTCATTTTCTTTGATGAGCTCAATGCCAATGATTTCATTTTTTACCACTAAGCCTTCTA
>JADKZZ010000201.1 GCA_020848475.1 Chitinophagales bacterium
GTGGACAACACGCGATTTGATGTTGGCGGCAAGAGAATCTACTCTTCAAATTATGATACTTACATTTATGGCGAACGAGATATTTACAGGCCTGGCGAAACAATACATTTGAACTGCATCGTACGAACGTATGATTGGAATGCAGTAAGCGATATGCCTGTAAAAGCTCGCATTTTATTACCGTCAGGTAAAGAATTATTCACATATAAAAATGTTCTTAATACACAAGGAGCAGTCGAAACATCGATTCCGCTTGCTACATCAACACCAACAGGAACTTACACTTTTCAACTTTTAAGTGGCAATGATGAATTGCTGGCGACAAAAAATATATTAGTTGAAGAGTTTATGCCTGACAGAATTAAAGTAGAATTAAAAACAGATAAGGAAGATTACAAACCATTAGACAAAATAGGCATTTCTTTCGCTGCAACAAATTATTTTGGACCACCTGCAGCAAACAGAAACTATGAAGTTAATTTTAGTTTAGATAAAAATATTTTCAGCAGTAAAGATTTTAAAGATTACAACTTCAATATCAGTAAAGAAACACAATATTATAGCACCGTCAGAAACGGTGCAACTGACGGAAATGGCAATGGTTTTGAATCGTTTGAAATACCTGCAGAATATAGTAATGTAGGCCTTTTGGAAGGCAGAGTGCTCACTACTGTTTTTGATGAAACAGGACGACCTGTCAATCGCTTAAAAACATTTAACGTATTTACACAAGATGTTTTTTATGGTGTAAAAACTGAAAAAGATTTTTTCAGTACTAAACAAGTTATCAAAATCCCTGTCGTTGCAGTAGATAAAACGGGAAAAGCATTTGCCACGCAAATGGCAAACTGTAAAATTATAAAGCGAACTTGGGAAACCATTTTACAAAAATCAGATGGTCAGCTTAAATATGTATCACAGAAAAAAGAAGAAATCATAGACAATAAAAATGTCAACATACGTGGTGCTAATTCTTATTATGCATTTACAGCAAATGAAAGTGGTGATTATGAATTTAGAATAGCAGCACCAAACAGTGACAATTATGTGTCCTATTTCTTTTATGCTTACGGTTGGAGTGATACGTATGCAAGCTCATTCGAGGTAAATAACGAAGGGAAAATTGACATCACATTGGATAATACTTCGTATAAAGTTGGCGACAAAGCTAAAGCGCTTTTAACTTGTCCTTTTGATGGGAAAATATTAATCACCATTGAGCGCGACAAAATATTTGAACATTATTATGTTGAATCAAAAAATAAAACAGCGTCTTTGGAAATAAAATTAAACGACACACATGTTCCAAATGTTTATATCACAGCAACCTTAATAAAACCAAATGTAAATGATGGCATGCCGCTCAACATTGCTTATGGTTTTGCACCTATTATGGTAGAAAATAATGACAATAAAATTCCAATAGAGATTACGTGCGCTACTGAAACACGCAGTAAAACCAAGCAAACTATAAAAATAAAAGCAAAAGCAAATACAGAAATGACCATTGCCGTTGTTGATGAAGGTATATTAGCACTAAAAGACCAGCAATCGCCAGATCCGTATGCATATTTCTATGCAAAACGTGCATTAGAAGTTGATATGTATTCCATTTATCCTTTTTTATTTCCAGAGCTAAGCGCTTTAGGTGGTGGCTTCGATGATATTTCAAAAAGAGTGAATCCACTAAGTAATAAGCGCGTAAAATTAGTGTCTGTTTGGAGTGGCATCATAAAAACAAACACATTTGGAAATGCGGAATTTACATTTGATATTCCACAATTTTCAGGCAGTTTACGTGTAATGGCTGTCGCTTACGATGGGAAAAAATTTGGTGCTGCTGAAAAGATGATGCGCGTCGCAGATCCAATAGTGTTGAGCACTGGCATGCCTCGATTTGTATCGCCGAATGATGAATTGACTGTTCCGATTAGTATTTCTAATACAACAAAAAATAAAACTATCGCGAAGCTAAGTGTACAAACACATGGTGTTTTAGAGAATAAAACTATAGGCACAATAACTACTGAGATTGATGGCAATAATGAGAAACAAATTGACTTGCAATTGTTAGCAAAGAACAATATTGGAGAAGGTAAATTAATCATTACAGTACAAGCATTTAATGAAGTTTTTACAGATACTACATTTATCACATCAAGGCCGAATGCGACATTTCAAAAATTTTCAGGATTTGGCAGTCTGCAAGCAGGAAAAAACACAACACTCACATTCAACAACAATGTACCGATGTTATTTACTGCTAAAAAATTAATTATCAGCAATTCACCATTAGTACAATTCGGAAAAAATTTAAGTTACTTAGTAAATTATCCTTATGGCTGCGCTGAACAAACTATTTCTGCTGCATTTCCGCAATTATATTACAATGATTTAGCCAACAATGTAATCAACATAAAAGGCAAAAATACAAGTGCTATTAATAACGTACAATCTGCGATTGACAAACTGCAATCGATGCAATTGTCAAATGGTGCATTGAGTTATTGGCAAGGCAATGGCAGCGAAAGTTGGTGGAGCACTATCTATGCAACACATTTTTTATTGGAAGCTCAAAAAGCTGGATTCATCGTCAACGAAAAAAGTCTGCATAAAATGTTTGACTATTTAAATGCTCGTTTAAAAACAAAAGAAGTAGAAGCATTGTATTATCAAGATGGCACACAAAAAGAAGTAATTAAAGCCGAAGTGCCATATAGCTTGTATGTGTTATCATTAGCTGATGAATCAAAAATTGCAGCATTAAACTATTATAAATCACATCCTGAATTATTGACGCAGAGTGGTCGATATTTGATTGCGGCAGCATTCGCTTTAAAAGGCGATAAAAAGAAATTTTATGCCATGTTGCCAAAAGGATTTGTTAGCGAGAAAACAAACGCCGCATTTAATGGTAATTTCTATTCCGATTTTCGAGATATGGCATTAGTATTAAATACACTAATCGAAGTAGATCCAAAAAATACGCAGATTAATTACATGGCAAAACAAGTAGCACAAACTTTGTTGACAAAAAAATATCTGAACACACAAGAAAATGTTTTTGGATTTTTAGCTATGGGAAAAATTGCGAAAGCAGCCAATAAAGAAAATTCTACAGCATCGATTGCTGTTAATGGAAAAACCATAGCACAATTTAATGGAAAAAATAATCTTGAAATTCCGAATAGTTTGATAACAGGTAACAGTGTTCAAATCAACACAAAAGGAAATGGAAAACTATTTTATTTCTGGGAAATGGAAGGTTTACCGACCATAGGCAGCAATAAAGAGTCAGACAACTTCTTAGAGGTACGTCGAGTGTATAAAGATAGAAATGGTAAAGCATACAATACTAGCTTTTTCCAAAATGACTTAGTAGTCGTGGAAATCAGCATCAGAAGTACAAATGGCATTAGTGTGCCAAATGTTGCTATTACAGATTTATTGCCTGCAGGATTTGAAATAGAAAATGCAAGATTGACAGAAATTCCACAATTAGATTGGTTGAAAAATTCAACACAACCTGAGTACAAAGACATCCGCGATGACAGAGTAAATTTGATAGTAACAGCAACACCGAAGCCTGTGAAATATTATTATCTGTGCAGAGCTGTATCCTTAGGCAATTATAATGTTGGCCCAATTGGTGCAGACGCCATGTACAATGGTGAATATCATTCCTACTTTGGCGCGAAAAAAATTAGCATTACACGAAAACAAAATATTTAAAATCATAAGCATGCACTCTTGTTAAACACAAATAGTTGCATCTTAATAGTGTTAATGTTCGATATCGCCGGGAAAATATTCAGGCAAATTAAGGTGTGTATCTAATTCAAAGTCGCCAGTTGCGCTTGCTGTTATTGTGAAATCAAATTTCATTTCATTGTTATTGGCAAACATAGCTGCATTCAATTCTACAACTTGTTTATTGCCATTTTTTATACTAATAATATCAGGCGTTAAATTATTTATTACTAGTTGTGTTGGCAATGCAATATCTTTCAAACCTCTAACAATTACATGTACATTTATCGTTTCACCTTTTTTCAATGCACTTTTCTCAGCGACCATTTTCACTTTTACAGGCACAACATCTTGTGCGCACTTAGGTTTAAAATCTTCCATTACTTTCAAAACAGTTTTATCAGAAAAAACAAAATTATCCTGAATTTGCACAATGCATTGTCGTGGCGATTCTGCTAGCACACGAAAAACCGTATTTAAAATACTCACTCTTGTATTGGTGCCATTTCCATCAAATGCACCAATTAATCTATACGGTTCGCCAATTAAAAAATGCGTTGGCGCCAAACACGAATCGACTGTAAGAATTGGATCGTCGATAGATTTAATAGTGGCTGTATGCACCTTTCCTGATGCTTCCGTGAGCGTGATGGTTAATGCGGAAGTAATTTTTAATGGCAATAAATTCAACAACTGATTGGTCGGAATATTTATAAAACGTTGCATCAAGCTCGTTTGGTTATCAGGATTTGAAAAGTTGAATTTATACTTTCGCACTTCTGCTAATGATTTTGCCAATTGCTCGTCAGTTAAGCCTTCGTTATACACTTCAAACGTGCCGAATACTTTATCACCATTTCGTAAGTCATCAGGCAAATATACCGTCACATAAGCATCAGTAGTGTTAAAAACAATAGTGGTAAGTCCTTTTTGTGTAGAAATTGTTTGCGAGTAAGACAACATTGCCATACATAGCAATGATATAAAAATGAGATTTCTGTAAAACATACTATATTATTAAAAATAAAAATACAAATATCGTGCAAGAATTCAATGACAATGAATTAGAAATTAAATTGTTATGTGTAATGCTAATGTTATCGATTTAAAATACACAGTTTAATTCATTATTTTTGCAAAAAAAAATACATGACATTAGAACAAACGCTTCAATCACGAAGTAATAATCAATGCGAATTATGTGCAGACACCAACAATTTGAGCATTTATGAAGTGCCACCACATGCACAAGCACGCGCTGAAGATTGCATATATATTTGTCAAAAGTGCGATGCACAATTAGAAAAAAAAGAAACTTTAGATAAAGCACACTGGAAATGCTTATTAGATAGCATGTGGAGTGAAGTGCCTGCTGTACAAGTCGTTTCTTGGCGTTTGCTCAGTAGATTACGCGATGAAAGTTGGGCAACTGATGCTTTAGATTTATTATATTTTGATGATGAAATGCTGAATTGGGCAAAAGCCACCGGCGACCACGAGCTTTCTGCGGAAGTAGAATTTCACAAAGATTGCAATGGCACCTTATTGCAAAATGGCGATACTGTCGTATTGATAAAATCATTAGACGTAAAAGGCTCTTCCGTAAATGCTCGCTTAGGCACTGTCATCAAAAACATACGATTAGTACATGACAATACAGAACAAATAGAAGGGAAAATCGAAAGTCAGACGATCGTAATTCTTACAAAATATGTTCGAAAAGGTTAATTCATTGAATAAATAAAATATTATGCTCACTTCTGGCATCTCTATACTCAGCATTATCATCATCTTATTTATTGCTTTTAATTTCATCTTGGAATATGTATTAGATTCCTTAAATGCTAAAAGTTGGGACATGCCTATTCCAAAAGAATTAGAAGGAATTTATGACACAGAAAAATATGAGAAGGCAAGAAAATATCATCAAGCAAGAGCACAATTAGCTAAGATATCGAGCATATTGGGCACTATTGGTATTACTGTTTTTATTCTAATGAAAGGTTTTGCATGGATGCATTTGCAAGTGGCTACATTTAGCGATTCATCAATCATACAAGCACTTCTATTTTTTGGAATTTTTTCAATAGCATCAGATATTATTGGATTGCCATTTGAACTATATGGCATTTTTGTAATTGAAGAGAAATTCGGTTTTAATAAAATGACATGGAAAACCTATATTAGCGATAAAGTAAAAGGCTACATAATTGGTGGTATAATTGGTGGCATACTTTTGAGTTTATTTGTTTGGTTTTATTCCATTGCTGGCAATAAATTTTGGATATATGCTTGGATTTTATTTGCAGCATTTTCTATTTTCTTCGCTATGTTTTACACAAGCATTATTGTGCCACTTTTCAACAAACTCAATCCGCTAGAAGAAGGCACATTACGACATAAAATAGAAGTATTTGCTACAAAAATAAATTTCCCTTTGACGAATATATTTGTAATAGATGGTTCAAAGCGCAGCACTAAAGCAAATGCCTATTTTAGTGGACTTGGCAGCAAGAAAACAATCGTTTTATTTGACACACTCATCAAGGAACAAACAGAAGACGAACTCGTGAGTGTGTTGGCGCACGAAGTTGGTCACTACAAAATGAAACACATTCAAAAAGGTATGTTTATTGGTATTTTGCAAATGGGCGCACTTTTGTTTATACTACAATTATTCATCAACAAGCCTGCCTTATCGCAAGCATTAGGTCTGCAAACAGATGTTCCGATATTTCATCTCGGTTTGATTGCATTTAGTTTATTATACAGTCCAATATCCATGATAACAGGCATCTTCATGAATATTCGCTCTCGTA
The DNA here is from genome assembly GCA_020848475.1 of Chitinophagales bacterium. Lineage (GTDB taxonomy): Bacteria > Bacteroidota > Bacteroidia > Chitinophagales > JADIYW01 > JADJSS01. Next base: position 6,570 of record JADKZZ010000201.1, read on the forward strand.
AAAATGAATTTGAGGCGGATAATTATGCGAAAGAAAATATAGGCACTGGCGAGCATCTTATTTCTGCACTTAAAAAATTATCTGTGAATAATTTATCCAATCTCCAACCAAATAAATGGTATGTATTTTTTCATTATTCGCATCCACCATTATTAGCACGAGTACAAAATCTATTGAAATAAATTCTAACGACTCTCATTGAAACGAGTAAACATAAAGTCCATATTGATTATACTGTTACTAGTAGCAGAAAGCTATCATATACATGCACAAAAATTAGTTTCTAAACCATTTATCGGCCATAGCACAAAAAATGAATTACGTGTTTGGTGTATGTTTAAAAATGCTGACTCTGTTTATTTAAAGATTGACAATCAAGAAGCAAAAACTTTTTTTTGGCATAAAGAACAATGTTATAAAAAATATTTGCCTATCATTTGTACATTTTCCAATTTGAATGAAAATACAAATTATGACATTAGTTATTCATTTGACAATAGGAATTATTATCCATTAATCACTGCAAAAACTGGACACGACACCATTAGTGATTTTCAATTCCTTGCAGGTTCTTGTGCTTTTATACCAGCTGGAATTAATAGAATCGTAAAGCCATTTGCCGATATTAATATTTTTAAACAAATGCAACGCGACACAGCAGAAATGATGTTGTGGCTGGGCGATAACTTATATTATATCTTCAATTACAAAACATATAAAGGTCAACTTAAAAACAATATAAAAGCTCGAAACAAAAGAAAACTAAGTTCATTTTTGCAATCCAAACAGCAATATGCCATTTGGGACGATCACGATTATGGAAGCAATAATAGCGATAGTCTGTTTGTTGCTAAACACTCATCATTACATGTATTTCAACAGTTTTGGCCTAATCCAATACAACAAACAAACAATTACTATACCTTCAAAAAACAAGATATTCAGTTTTTTATGCTAGATGACAGATATCATAAATATGGCGATGATGTGGTGCTGGGAAAATCGCAATTAGACTGGCTAAAAAATGAGCTTTTGCTTTCAAATGCTACTTTTAAATTTATTTGTATTGGCATGCAAGCATTAAATCCATTGAGCACAAAAGAATGTTTGTATAAGGCAAAAGCAGAATATACTTCCTTAATTGAATTTATAAAGCAAAATAAAATAAAAGGCATCGTGTTTTTATCTGGCGATAGGCACCATGCAGAACTGATGCGCATACAAGAAGAAAATCTTTATCCATTATACGATTTTACGACTTCTCCTTTAACGATGTATCCAATTAAAATATCAAAAAGAAGTAGAGAATACAAAAATCCATATACGATAGCGAATACGCATTATGCATCATATAATTATGGGAAAATTTCCATTTCAGGCAAAAATGAAGACAGGATTTGTACTATTGAATTGAAAAATAAAAAAGGCAAAACCATATGGACTTATGCAATCAAAGCCGAGGAATTAATGTAAAACAATGATTATCAAATACATAATAAATCAAGAAAGGATGAATGTGGATAATGTGTGGACTTAATAAAAAATCAACATTATCACTGTAAAAAATCAATAAAAATAACTATCTTTGCAACTCCAAAAAAGTAGAATCATGTACGCAATCGTAGAAATAGGTGGTCATCAATTCAAAGTAGCACAAAACCAAGAGATTTTTGTGTATAAACTAGATGGCAATGCCGGTGACAAAGTAAACTTTGACAAAGTGTTATTAGTATCAGGTGATGCCGGTACAAAAGTAGGTGCTCCAACAGTTAGTGGTGCCGCTGTATCAGGTACTATCGTTGAACATACCAAAGGTGACAAAGTAATCGTTTTCAAAAAGAAAAGAAGAAAAGGTTATAAAGTTAAAAATGGTTTCAGACAATCTTATACTAAAGTAAAAATTGACGCAATAGCGTAATTCATTAACTAAAAAATTCTAATAAAATGGCTCATAAGAAAGGTGTCGGTAGCTCCAAAAACGGTAGAGAATCACACAGCAAGCGATTAGGTGTTAAATTATATGGCGGACAAGAGGCAATTGCCGGAAATATCATTATCCGTCAACGTGGCACTAAATTTCATCCAGGCGAAGGTGTTGGCTTAGGTAAAGACCATACTATTTTCGCAACTAAAGACGGTAAAGTTTTGTTTACTAAAGGATACAAAGACAGAACTTTTGTTCATGTATCATAAGTAATACAGCAAATAAAAAGAAAGCGCCATCCGAAAGGATGGCGTTTTCTTTTTTCCGTTTTATGGTTTAGGTATTATTTTCTAGCTACAACATAAATGGCCTCGCCACTCTCCGAATCTGCAACAATGCCTACCGGAATTAATGTTGTATAATTATCTTCAGAAGAAATGGACTTTAACTCACCTTCAGCTGTATGAGAATTACTGCAAGATGCGAAAAAAAATATCGCTAAGAGAGTTAGTATGTTTCTAAGAGTGAGTAACTTTGCCATAACTCTTAGATTTGACTACAAATTAAAACTTTTCTTGATATAAGTCAAGAATACTTTTGTTAAAAAACTGCTCATGAAAATAGAAATTTGGTGGATAGGCAAAACTTTTCAGGACTTTACACAAAAAGGCTATACAGAATTTCTAAAAAGAATTGAAAAATTTACAAATATAGAAATCGTTGAAATTCAAGAAATAAAAAGTCAATCCCAAGCTAAGCAATTAAAAAGCCTTGAAGCTGAAAAGATATTGAACAGATTAAAACCTGACGACTTTCTAATATTATTAGACGAAAAAGGAAAATATTTTACGTCTGTCGAATTTGCCAGCTACCTGCAAAAAAAAGATAATCAAGCAACGAAAAAGCTCATTTTTTTAATTGGTGGCGCTTATGGTTTTGATGACAAAATTTATGAAAGAGCCAATGATAAATTATCGCTTTCGTCTATGACATTCTCACATCAACTAATTCGATTGATCTTTATGGAACAACTATATAGAGCGTACACCATTATTCATAATTTTCCATATCACAATGAATAATGGAACTATTTCCATAAATTTTGAATTATACACACAATAACTATACAAATGAAAAATTTACAGTATCCACTGAGCTTTACTTTTAAAATCACTACTTTTTCTAATGACTTTATTGTAAAAGACAATAATGGAATGGTGGTGAGCTACATTAAACAAAAAATGTTTCGATTTATCGAAGATATAAATATCTATAGCGACGAGACGAAATCACAATTAAATTATAATATAAAAGCAGACAGATGGCTGGATTTTTCTGCTGTCTATTCTATGACAAATCATGCTGGATTATATCTCGGAAAAATTGCCCGAAAAGGTTGGTCATCACTTTGGAAAGCTCGTTATGAAATTTATGACGAAAACAATGCTCAAGATTTAATTATACACGAAGAAAATGCATGGATAAAAGTTTTAGATGGTCTGCTATGTGAAATTCCTATTATCGGTATGGTGTCTGGTTATTTCTTCAATCCATCATATATCATTTCACGACAAGATGGAACTGCTGTTGCTCGATTAAAAAAAGAACCTTCATTTTGGGGTCGAAAATTCACACTCAATACACTCAATAAATTTGAAACAGGCGAAGAAGAACGACTTGTTTTAGGCTTGATGATGATGATATTATTAGAACGACGAAGAGGGTAATCAAAGTAAATCAATAATTTTTTGCATGTCTATATCTTGCATACATTTAAAATGTGATTTTGGACATTTATCTAAGCCATGTTTATGACATGGACGGCAGGAAAGTGTAGTATTTTCAATCATTACAGACGACGCATTAATCTGAAAAGGTGTAAAACCTAATCGCTTTTCAGTGCCACCAAAGATGGAAATAATTCGCTTATTAAATGCTGCTGCAATATGCATCATGCCTGTATCTGGCGTAATTACAAACTTTGCCTTTTTGATTATCGATGCAGATTGATTGATGCGTAAGTTGCCACAAGCATTATAAATTTTATATTTATCAATGGCTTCTAATTGTGCGCCTAAATAGGCATCTTCAATACCACCAATTAAAATAATTGGCATCGTAATTTTAGTACACAATTCTGTTAATTTCTCTTGTGGAATTCGTTTTGTAAAATGCTTCGCTCCTATTACTAAAACACAATAACCTGCAAGATGTGTGAATGGCAAATTACTGGCTGCTATTTCATCTTGTTTAGGAATAAAATAATCTAAACCTTTGCCATCATACAAAACATTTAAATTTTTGGTGGCAGAAAAATATCTATCCACAACATGATTGTTTAATAAATTAATGTTGAATTGTGTCAATAGAAAACGCTTAAAACGTTGTTTGTTATAACGAAGTGTTTTTACTTTCAATAGTGTGCTTACTTGCCGAGAGCGCAAATTATCGTGCAGGTCAATGATGATGTCGTAATGTTCTTTTACTAATTCATCACGCACTTCACTAATTTCTTTATTGATAGCAAATACTTTAGTGATAAATGGATTACTACTTACTATTTCACTAAACGAAGTTTTCGTAAGAAAATGCAATTCGCTATTTGCAACTTGTGTTTTTAAGCAACGAATAACAGGACTCGTCAATACAATATCACCAATAGAAGAAAAACGAATGATGAGTATTTTCATGCAATGTTCATTAAATACCTAAGAATTTATTTTTCTCTTTTAAATACTCTTCAACACCAATCATTACACCATTTTTCACATATTCTAATGGCAATACTTTAGCTACTTTTCCGGGCGCGCCAAGCACCATACTACAATCAGGAATCACCATATTTTCTGTTACCAAAGCGTGAGCACCAATGACACAATAGTTGCCAATTTGTGCACCATTTAAAATAGTAGAACGCATGCCTATTAAATTGTAAGAACCAATTGTTGCACCATGCACAATTGCGCCATGTCCGATGATATTATCTTCGCCGATAATTACTGGATTTTCAAAATCAACATGCACTACTACATTTTCTTGTAAATTAGTGCGTTTGCCAATTTTTATATAATTCAAATCACCGCGCAAGACAGCGCCAAACCACACTGATACATCATCTTCTAACTCAACCTTACCGATTACACGTGCAGTATCTGCAATAAAAATGCGTTGATGCAATGTCACCATTTCTTGCATTTGTTGTTGGTAATTACTCATGCAATAAATATAGAAATTAAATTTTGCTTTGTATTTTTATAGCATGAGAAAAATTATATCTTGCTGTATAGCAATTGTATTAAGTTCCGCAATATTTGCCCAAGATTCACTTACAATTATTAAAAAAGAAGTATTCCATTTTGCAAGTACTCGACCTGCCTTTACAGAAGGCGCGCTTTTGGTGCCGACAAATAAAGCACAAATAGAATTTGGTACTCAGTATTCGTTTTTTAATAGCACAACACATGCCATCGAGCATCCATCTTTCGTAATAAAATATGGCATTAGTAAGTTTTTTGAATTTAGAGTAAATGGAACAGCAGCAACGTATATCAACGATTCGAGCCGACAAACTGGATTGCATCCAATTTCTATTGGATTAAAATTAAAAATGCTAAACGCAAAACGCTATGCGCCTGCTTCTTCATTTATTGGAGGTTTGAGTGCCAATGTGATTGCTACTAAAAATTTCAAAACAACGCATCTAGCACCTTATTTCAGGATTTTAATGGAACAATTTTTACCTAAAAACGTTGGCTTAATGTATAATTATGGCTTGGTCTGGAATGGTGAAGATGCAAAGCCTACATACAATTTAGCTATCGCAACTACTTATACAAAAGCTTTGCAAAATGCAGGAGAAAAACACCATCAGTTTAAATATTTTTTTGAATTGTATGCCATCTATCCACACGGAGAAAAGTTTGATTTGCGAATCAATAATGGATTTTCTTATCTGCTAAATAAATTCTTGCAATTTGACGTATCTGTTGGTGCAGGCCTGTTAAAAAACTCGCCACGCTTTATTACCAGCGCAGGTTTGGCTATTAGATTTCCTAAAAAAGACAAAGCACCTAAACACAAAGAAGAAGATTAACAACACATTAGATTGTAAAATTCATACCAAATAACTAATTTTAGGTATGAACCATAAAGCAATTATCTTTATTTGCTGTATTTTTATGGCAAGTTGTCAAAAGGAACAATCCTTTTTGCTATCTCAAAAAAACATAAAAATAATTGGTGCTGGCACTACTTTTTATAGCGATGAAGATTATCTCGCATTGGTAGAGCTTACTGATACAGCAAAGATCCCTACGATTGCTGCATTTAAACAATCAATGAATAAAATAAGCAACATCGTTACTAAATATAAAGACAGAGCTGGTGCATTTCCATGCTTGTATAATGTTGTCACCAATGTTGCCTACGAAACTCTAAATAATATGCAAACGCCATATGCTGAAATGGGAAAAGCATTTATGAATGAATTTGGAAAACATTTTCTTCGCAATTTTCATAACTATCTGACTGGTCAAACCATAGAACCAGCATGGCTGAATTATTTCAAAAGAGTAGCTGAAAACAAAAATACATTTTTACATCTTGGTATGTCTGGTATTAATGCACATATTACTTACGATATTCCATTTGTTTTAGATGATATAAATGCGGAAGCTAATTTTTTTAGCGACTTTACTGTTTACACTGATTTTATTGCATCAGCATATCCTCAAGTGGCACTGGAATTAAAAAAGCAATACGGCATTCAGCAAGCCGACGATGTATTTAAATTATTCATTATTGGTGATATTTTAGATGCTAATAATGGCGAAGGTTTTACCACACATTTGGTAATAGACTTACTTAGAACACAATCGTGGCAGCGTGGTTTAGACTTACAAAATGGCATAAAATCACAAAGTCAAATGCACTCGATATGTTATTCCGAATTTATACAAAGA
>JADKZZ010000202.1 GCA_020848475.1 Chitinophagales bacterium
AAAAGCAACAACAGGGCACGTGACCATGTGGTCTTCTCGAATGTTTAGCGGAATGCCTGCCTATCTAATGGGCGGCCTTGAGTTTAGTAAAGTAATAGAAAATTCGCCACGCACCACCTTGTATAAGATAGCTAGTGCCATTCCAGATCCAGCTTTCGAAATTATGTTAATGCTACTTGGTGCATTTATTGGATTTTATGTGCTTACGGCTAAAAAATCATATGCGTTTTTAGGTGCGATTGCTATCGGATTTTGTACATATAATTTTATCAGCTTAGATGCAGGACATATTACTAAAGTTAAAGCAATTGCTATGTTTATGCCTTTGTTTGCTGCTACTTGGTTGACTTATCAGCGCAAATATATTTGGGGCATTATTCTTTTCTTGATTTTCTCCTACGAGATTATAGCAGCACGGCACGTGCAAATTGCTTATTATGGTTTTATACTAATTGGCGTGTATGCATTATTCGAAATAATTAGTCAAAGTATTCGTGGCGAAATGAAACAAGCAGCCACTTCAAGTGCCTTACTGGCAGTTGCGATTACTATTACCATTATGATGAATTTTGATAATTATTTTATCAATGATTTTTCTAAAGACACAACGCGTGGTGGCGATATACTCAATGCGGCAAAAATGAATCCTGGTGAGCCATCGGCACCTACTTCACATGAAAAAGGTGTAGGCTTTGATTATGCTACTAACTGGAGTTTAGGATTTGAAGAGATAGGCTCATTGTTTGTTCCTAATTTTGCAGGTGGCTCTTCTGCTGCTGGCTTAGATGAAAACTCAGCAGTATATAAAACACTATCTGCCAAAGGTGTTTCACCTCAGCAAGCATCACAGTTTGTTCAACGTATGCCATTATACTGGGGAAGCGAGCCATTTGTACAAGGACCAATTTATTTAGGTGCTATCATTGTTTTCTTGTTTGTGTTTGCCTGCTTCGCCTATAAAGGCAAATTAAAAGGCTGGATTATAGGCGGCGTTATTTTTACTTTGCTAATTTCTTTAGGCAAAAATATGGAGTTTTTCTATCGATTGCTGTATGATTTTTTGCCTGGTTTCAATAAGTTTCGTGCACCTACGATGATATTGGCATTGACACAAGTGTTAATGGTGATTATGGGTGTTTTAGGGTTGAAAGATTTTTTCGATAATGCAATTTACAATAAAGAAAATCGTATAAAAATATTAAAATTAAGCACAGGAATTACAGCAGGCGTTTTGATATTTTTCATCGCATTAGGAAGTGTATTTTCATTCCAATCAAAAGCCATACAAAATGGAAAAACGACAGACGACCAATTCAAAGAACAATTGGTGCAAATGACGGGCGACCAAAATTTTGCTAATGATATTTACAGTTCATTAAAAAATGATAGAGCATCAGCAATGCGTAGCGATGCAATGCGCTCACTGTTATTTGTTGTTTTGGTTGCTGCTGTTTTATTTGTTTTTGCATTCGAAAAATTCAATACACCTTCATATATCGTGTTGGCAATTTCTGTTTTAGTTTTAGCAGATTTTTGGACGGTGAACAAACGCTATTTGAATGATGATGATTTTGAAGATAAATCAGCAATAGAAGCCAATGCATTTCCACAAACGCCTGCAGATGCTGCTATTTTAGCACAAAATAAAGACGGCGCGCGTATGGCTGATTTTACTTTAGATATATTTAACAGTGCAAGTCCTGCCTATTATCACAGAACAATTGGTGGTTACAGTCCAGCAAAATTACGCCGCTATCAAGATATAATTGAGCATGGTTTAAGCTATGACTTTCAGCAAATAAATAAGTCTGGATTTGCACATGCAAATTATATAAACATGCTTAATGCACGTTATATCAAACAAGCACCAGAAGCAAGTGGTGTATTTGTTAATCATTATGCATTAGGCAATGCTTGGATGGTGAACACGCTTGAGACAGTAAATTCTCCAGAAGAAGAAATTTTAAAAATTAGAACGATAGATCCAGCAAAAGTAGCATTGGTAAATAAAGAGTTTGCAAGCTATATACAAGATGTAAAACCTAATGCAGATACGATTATAAACGATATGCGCTATGTTAAACAGATAGACACCAAAGATCCAATGAAATTGGAATATACATTCAAGTCGCCAAAAGATGAGTTTGTAGTTTTTTCTGAAGTAATTTATCGTCCTAATGAAGATTGGATTTCATATATCGATGGCAAACCTGCTGACCATATTCGCGTCAATTATATTTTACGAGGCATGAAAGTCAAAGCAGGCGAACATAAAATTACATTCGAGTTTAAACCAAAATTATATGCCATGACGAATAATGTTTTGTTGTTAGGCAATGTATTATTTTATGTTGTAATAGCTGGTTTAGCATTTTTGTATGTGAGAAAAAGAAAAAGCATGAGTAATCTAACAGCCTAAAATGGAAAAAGTTTTTTCGTTTATTATCATTAGTTATAATAGAGCAGAGGATACCATTGCTGCAGTAAAAAACGTATTACAACTCCATGATGTTGAAAATTGGCGAAAAGAAATAATTGTATTGAATAATGGTTCAACACAAGATTATTCAGCGTTCCATTTTTTTTTAAATACACTAAATGAAGTGGAAAGAAAATGGATACATTATATCAATTCATCTGTTAATCTAGGTGTTGCAGGCGGAAGAAATCATTGTATTAAAATTGCACAAGGTGAGTACTTGTTATTTATGGACGATGATGCTGAAATTATTCAACAAAATGCCATTTCAATTATTTTAGATAAGTATAAAAAATACAAGCAAGAAAATTTAGCTATTATTGGTTTTTTAGGAAAAAATCCATTTACGGGTAAGTTAGAAACGCCATTAAAAAATCAGGATTTAATTAAAGGTAAACAAGAGGTTTTTTATAATTTATTTTTTGGATATGGGCATGTTTTTCCTAAGAAATTAATAGACGACACTGGCTTGTATCAAGAAGATTTCTTTTATGGTATGGAAGAATACGATTTGAGTTATGCCACAGTGAAAGCTGGCTATTCTATCTTGTTTACACAAGATATTGTAGTGATGCATAAACAAAATCCGAACGGCAGAGAGCCAAGTAATACAACGTATGCCAGAATGTTTGCCAATAAAATTATTGTATTGTATAAACACATGCCGATGTTATATGTGTGCACACATTTTATACTTTGGTCCGCATTTTTTTTAGTTAAATCCCGTTTTGATATTCGATTATATTTTGCAACATTACACAGCCTGCGTCAGCGTATTCGTGTAGCACCACGACATGTGATGAATGAAAATGGAATGAAGTATTTGCGTAAAGTTAGTGCGCGAATTTGGTATTAGTATATGGTTTTTTTCCAAATAGGAATACTTGTTTTTTTGGCACCAAATCCTTCGAAAAAATTGGCAATACTTTTTTTAGAGCTACCACAGAAATTAAAAATTTTATTTCTCTGAATAGTGTCTTGGATAATATAATGCAACAAAAAAGTCATTGCACCTGAATTTTTAAAAGAAGTATCATAGCCACCATATAGATAATAAACACATTTTGCATCTTCAACAATAAGAATAGAAGCTAGCACATTGTTTCGTTGATCAATACAATCAAGTGTTTTTCCCATTCCATTTTTCTGCGTAATATGTTGGAGTTTTTTATAAAGTTCAAATGACAATTTTATTTGTAAGTTCTGGCGAATAAATGTTGATGCTAACAAGGCATATGAAATGGAAATGTTTTTACTTTCAGAAATGATGTATTGATTTTTCACACCTTTTTGTACATTGCGTGCATGGTTTGTACTTAATGAAATTTCTGACTTCTTTTTTATGCAATAAGTAGGGTACACTTCCGATTTATATTTCAAAGCATGCAAGTCAATATTTGAATATTCTGGCAGAAATTTAAAATAAGATTTTAATGTGTGAGGCAATTGGCGGAAAAGATTTTCGCTAATAGCTTGTTGCTGCTTAGCAGTGTAATGTTGTAAAAAAATGATAGACTGATAAAAACTGACATCTGGTAAATAGATACGATTGGTTAAAATATTTCCTTTTGTACAATACGGCAATGCAGCTTTAATTTCATTGTCTTCTTCTTGTAATATCACATTCCATTTTTCTGCTACAGCATCTAACCAAATCGCACGTAAAAAAACAGGAATTATATCAGCATGTTGATTGCAAAATGCAATATATTTTTTCTTGGCTGTCAATTTATTTTATTAAAGATTTTACACCTACATTCCAAAAGAAAAAACTCCATTGGTCAGCAACTTCTTCAATAATCATTGATGTTGGTTTACCTTTTCCATGTCCTGCATTTATACCGATGCGAATTAACAAAGGCACTGATTTGTTGCCATATTCTTGTAGTCGAGCAGCAAATTTAAAACTATGCGCAGGCACTACTCTGTCGTCATGGTCAGCAGTTGTTATCATCGTTGCAGGATATTTTATGTCTTTTTTTATGTTGTGATATGGTGAATAGCGATACAGATATTCAAACATCTCTTTGCTTTGTTCACTGCTTCCATATTCGACAACCCATCCATGTCCAACGGTAAAATGTTGGTATTTTAGCATGTCCATCACGCCAACGGCAGGAAATGCTACTTTGAATAATTCTGGTTTTTGTGTCATGCATGCGCCAACAAGCAAACCGCCATTTGAGCCACCAGCAATAGCCAGCTTTTCTTTTGATGTATATTTTTGTTTGATTAAATATTGTGCAGCATAAATAAAGTCATCAAATACATTTTGTTTTTTCATCAACATACCGGCCTCATGCCAAGCTTGCCCATATTCGCCACCACCACGTAAGTTTGGCAAGGCAAACACGCCACCATTTTCTAATAATAAAATTCGAGAGGCTGAAAATCTTGGCGTTTCATTGCTGTTAAAACCGCCATAGCCATACAGATATGTCGGATTTTTCCCATTTAAAATGATGTCTTTTTTATGTGTAATAAACATCGAAACTTTAGTGCCATCTTTGCTTTTGTACCATACTTGTTTGGAAACATAATCCTCCGGATTAAATTTTAAATCAGGTTTTAAGAATAAACTAGAATAACCATTATTTAAGTTGTGTATGAAAATGGA
>JADKZZ010000203.1 GCA_020848475.1 Chitinophagales bacterium
AATCTGTTTTATTAGATAAACAAGGCACACTAATTGAACCGCAATGGTATCCTTACACCAATTCAAAATACAAATTATTATATGCTGTCATGGTGAGTTGGTTTGGCAAAAGCAGAAACTGGTTTAAGTTTATCGCTAACGTTTTACCATTAGACGGCATCGGCAATAAAGAAAAATTTAAGTAAAAATATTTTGACACATAAAACACCAAGTAATTTTTATACTTGGTGTTTTTTTTATGTATCAGTTAGAAGAAAATAATTAAGCTATTCTTCGAATAGATTAGCATTCATCACACCGCCAGTATGCACCACAACTATTGTTGATTTCGATGGGAAAAAACCTTTTGATAGCATATCAAAAAAAGCATACATCATTTTGCCAGTGTAAACATAATCAAGTATAATATTGTTTGTTTTATAAAAATCTCGAATGAATTGCAATAATGCAGGTGTCGTTTTTGCATAGCCACCAAAGTGTGCCGCTTGCATTGAAAAATTATCCTTCAAATTAGGTATGCGACTTAGTATCTCTTGTTTTAAGGTATCATGTTTTAATACAGAAAAACCAATTGCTTTTTGGTCTGCACGTAAATTCATCGAAATACCAGCAATGGTAGTACCTGTACCGCTAGCGCAACAAATAAAATCGAAATTTTTAGTTGAATAATTTTCCATTAACTGCTGATTAATTTCATCAACAATTTCAGTACAGCCTTGTATGGCATATTCATTGGCACCACCTTCGGGCACTATAAAAATTGCTGCTTCATTCGTTTCAATTTGCTCAAGCAAAGGAGAAATGTTTTTATTTCTATAATGCTCTCTGTCAAGGTATAACAATTGCATGCCGCAGTCAGCAGCAAATTGAAGGCTTTTATTTAATGGAAAATAAGCTTCGCCACGAATGATGCCAATGCTATTAAAACCAAGCAATTCACACGCTTTTGCAGTTGCCGTGATATGATTGGAATAGGCACCACCAAAAGTTAGAATGGTATTTTTATTTTCGTATTTGGCTTGTGTTAAATTGTATTTTAATTTTCGCCATTTATTACCAGAAACTGCTGCATGAATTAAATCATCGCGTTTAATGTAGAGTTGAATATCGAATTTTTTAGTCCATTCGTTTTCAATTTTTTGTAAAGGCGATGGTAGCTGAAACATGATTAATTATCAAATATACGATGCCAAATTAAGGAAAGATAAGCTTTAATATCTCGACGTTTAAAATTAGGCTCTACTTTATCAAACGTATAAATGCCATTTTTATCTTTATAGATTTTTACATAAAAACGAAATGCATCTTTTGGATTTATTTGTGTGTAATCCGTTCGACCCCATTTTATGTTATAAAAATCAAGTGTATCATTATTGCCTTTTTCCACAAAATATTTACCTTGACTAAACCACAGTAATGTCTTTACAGCTTCTGAATTTTTACAATCATCTAACAAATGTAAATTGCGCTTATACGCTTGTATTATCGGCTTTTGTGATGATTGAAAGATGGAATATTCAGACACGTATATTGTACTATCATTAGCAGCTATCATGTTCCATAAGAAGGAAGTAAACAGCGTTGGCGATGTAGAAAATTGTGTGTATTGAATATTCTCTTTATGCAAAGCATCTTTAAAAAATGAGTTTGCTTTAAACTTATTTAGTGTAGCATAGCCAATATATCCAGTACTGAGTACGACAGACAAAACAGCAATAATAAATCTTGTTTTACTTTCTTTTGGATAAAATAGTAAGATTGCTAGCAGAATTAAAAATGGAATGGTGTACAATGGATCGACAACAGAAATATTATTTAAGCCAACTAAATAACGTGAAAATGGCAGAAAAAACTGCGTGCCATACGTTGTGCAGCAATCGAGCATAGCATGTGTAAGAAAACCTAAATACCACAGTAAGTACCATCTGAAAAATGAGATTTGTTTTTTGAATAACTTGTAGCTTAGATAGGTAAATGGCAAAGCAATTGCTAATTGTGGAATGGCAGCATGACTATAGCTGCGATGTACAAGTAATGCTTCAGATTCACTTAAATGCGTAAAGAAATGCAAAAATACATCTAAGTCAGGAATGGTGCCTGCTATGGCGCCAAAGAGCAAAGCCTTATTGCCAATTTTTTTTCCTAAAACCAACTCACCAACACCAGCGCCTAAGGCAATTTGTGAAATCGAATCCATCTTTACTATCTATTTATGTAGGCAGGGACAAAGAAAATACCATTAAAATAACTCGCCTTGCTCTGGTTCTTTTTTATCGTTTAAATTTGTGATTTCGAAATCAACATCAAAGTTGACGGCTTGTTCTTCTGCTTCGTTTGTTGCAGATTCTATTAATCTAATATCTTTGATAGTGCCACCAATCAGCTTGTTTCCAATGGCTTTCCAGCCTTTTACTTCTATAAATTCTAGTAAATTAATCGTGCTAGGCTCGCTTGTTTTTCCTTTACCTAAATCGACAGTATATTCAATCGTTGGATTGCTGAACAATGTTGCAAAAACAAGCTTCGCATTATTCTCATCTGATATAAAATTATTTTTAGTATCGATAGATGTTGTTTCTATTTGGAAACGCTTAACATAATTTGCTTTCTTACTATCAGAATAATGAACAGCAGAAATAGTTGTTGTTGGATAGAGTTTATCAATTGCGACAATATCGTTCATCGTATATCGATTTGATAAATCAAAATTAGTCAGATAATATTCACCTGATTTAAGTACTACTAAAATTCTGTCATCATTTTGGAATGAGCCTAAATATCTGCCACGTTTATCAATATTTAAGCGACCTACCGTATCGTCTAACCAAATTTCGACGCCACCTAAGGTTGTTCTTCCTTTTCCTTTTTGTTCAATTTTTTTAACAGGATATTTCGTGACAATATTTCCATTTGCGCTTCTTCCTTTGATATCTAAATTATAAAAATCAAATTCAAAAACTTTATTGCGCGCACTGCAATTTGGAGAAAGGACAACGCTACAACTTTCTGCTTCACCATTTGGATTAACCGAAAAATATAGAATTTTTGATTTAGGATTACCTTGCGTTATTGGATATTCTTTATCTCGCGTGATAGCTGTAACATTAAATCGTTTAGCATAACTGGTTCCAGATTTACCATCTAAATAAACTGCGTTATAGGTGGTGCGTTCATCATTTTTTTTCCAAACGGCTACATGAATAATATCTTTTCCTACAAATACTTTTTCTGCATTACGCACAACTTTCATCGTACCATCTTTCATAAAGGCAATAATATCGTCGATGTCAGAGCATTCAGCAATGAACTCTTCTTTTTTCAAATCTTTACCAAAACCGATAAAACCTTCTGCACGATTGACATATAGTTTTTCGTTATTC
>JADKZZ010000204.1 GCA_020848475.1 Chitinophagales bacterium
AATTGGCTGCCTATTTTATGCAAAATGAACTTTCCTATCCAACATTTTGCGTGCTTACACCAGATTTTAAACTCATTACGCCATTAAAAGGCTACATTGCTGTTCCGCAATTCGAACCTGTCATCAGTTTTTTAGGTCAAGATTTTTGGATGCCTTCGAAAAATAAAGATATAGAAGAGTATAAGAAAAGCTATAAAAGTCCAAGAACGACACCTTGGGTGCAGCCTCAATAAAACTTAATCTATTCAATTTATAAGCTGCATTATTGCAGCTTTTTATTTACATAAAAACAAAAAAAATAATGAAAAGAAAAATAGCGTTACTGCTTAGTATTGCCATACTTTTTGGATTTAGACCACCAAAGAAAAATGAAAATAATAATCAAACATTAGAACTAGACAAAGCACTAAACACAAATAATTCTTTGCTTTGGCAAATATCTGGCAATGGTCTTAATCAGCCTTCTTATCTATTTGGTACAATTCATATCATCTCTACGCAAGATTATTTTTTGGGAAAAAATGTACAAAAAAAGCTGGAAAACAGCCATGAGCTCATCATGGAAATGGACTTGGAAAACATGGATATTGCTGCACTTTCTGCCATTAGCATACTCGACAGTGGCAAAACAATTAAAAATTATCTGAGCGATAGCGATTACCAAATTATTCAAACATTTATGGAAGATTCTATTGGTGTGAAAAAATTTACGTTTGAACAATTCTATGCAAGATTAAAACCATTTTACTTAGAACAATTGATTTATATAAAATATCTTGGGCAAGACAAAGAGTCTTATGAAGACAACTTAAAAAAGATTGCCGATAGAAAAAAAATTACTGTTTCAGGCTTAGAAACTATGGAAGAACAACTACAATTTTTGGAGGAAATTCCTATTGCAGTTCAATTAAAAAGCATGATAAAAACGATTAAAGAATATTCATCAGAGACTGCGAGATTAGATGCACTCATTAAAGATTACAAATCAGAAAATCTGGAGGCATTAAGCAAGGCTTTCGAGGCAGAAGAAGATACTATTTGGAATGATAAATTATTGGTAAAACGCAACAACAATTGGATACCAGCACTGCAAATGAAAATGGAAAAAAAATCTTGTTTTATTGCCGTTGGCGCTGGTCATCTAGGTGGTGCACATGGCTTGATTGCATTACTGAAGGCAAAAGGTTATACGCTTGAACCAATTGCCAGTAATTAACAAAAAATAATTGTCGCTTAACAATCTAGCTTACAACACTAATCGTTGTACAGTAAGTATTTTGTATTTTTGCCAATAAATCTTTACATACAATAAATAACTATTCGTAGCAATGCAAGAATTACCAAAAAATATAGATTATACACAGATTGAAAATAAGTGGTATAAACATTGGTTAGATAAAAAATATTTCCGCTCTGTTCCTGATGAGCGTGAGCCTTATACCATCGTTATTCCGCCACCAAATGTTACAGGTATTTTACACATGGGACACATGCTGAACGATACGATTCAAGATGTATTGATTCGCAGAGCTCGTATGCAAGGAAAAAATGCATGTTGGGTGCCAGGCACTGACCATGCATCTATTGCTACAGAAGCAAAAGTGGTGAATTTATTGAAAGAACAAGGCATCAATAAATCCGACTTGACGCGTGATCAATTTTTAGAACACGCTTGGCAATGGAAAGAAAAATATGGTGGCATCATTTTAAAACAATTAGAAAAAATTGGTGCTTCATGCGATTGGGACAGAACGAGATTTACCATGGAAGCTGATTTAAGTGACGCCGTTATTGAAGTGTTCATCGACTTATACAATAAAGGAAAAATATATCGTGGCGTACGCATGGTCAACTGGGATCCGAAAGGGTTGACAGCTGTTTCTGATGAAGAAGTAATTCACAAAGAAGTAAATTCTAAATTATTTTACATTCGCTATAAAATTGTAGATACCGATGACGAATGGATAACAATAGCTACAACACGACCAGAAACAATATTAGGAGATACTGCCATCTGTGTGCATCCTGATGACGAACGCTACAAACACTTAAAAGGAAAACAAGCTTTAGTGCCTTTAATCAATCGCAGTATTCCAATTATTTTTGACGAATATATTGATATCGAATTTGGTACTGGCGCACTGAAAGTAACGCCTGCGCATGATATCAACGATTATAACTTAGGTATTAAACATAATTTAGAAGTTATTGACACACTTAATGACGATGGCACACTCAGCGAAAAAGCACAACTATTTGTTGGCGAAGACAGGTTTGTCGTGCGTAAAAAAATTGCTGCTACCTTGGAAGAAAACGGTCAATTACAAAAGGTGGAAGAAATAAAAAATAAAGTTGGTTTTTCAGAAAGAACAGATGCCGTAATTGAGCCTAAATTATCGATGCAATGGTTTTTAAAAATGGACACATTGGCAAAGCCAGCCTTAGAAAATGTTTTAAATGACAATATCAAACTGATTCCAGAAAAATTTAAAAACACCTACAAACATTGGATGGAAAATGTACATGATTGGTGTATTTCTCGTCAGCTTTGGTGGGGCCATCGCATACCTGCTTGGTACGATGAAAAAGGAAATTGCGTGGTTGCAAAAACAATAGACGAAGCAAGACAGATACATGCAGCTCAATTTCCAAATCATAATTCCAATAACTTAAAACAAGATGATGATGTGCTCGACACTTGGTTCTCGTCGTGGTTGTGGCCTATTTCCGTATTTGATGGTTTTAAAAATCCTGATGGTGCTGACATCAAATACTACTATCCTACCAATGACTTAGTGACTGCACCAGAAATTCTCTTCTTTTGGGTGGCTCGTATGATTATGGCTGGCTATGAATACAGAAATGAAAAACCTTTCAAGAATGTATATCTCACAGGTATTGTAAGAGATAAACAAGGTAGAAAAATGTCTAAATCATTGGGCAATTCTCCTGATTTATTGGAATTAATTGAAAAATATTCTGCTGACGGTGTGCGCACAGGTATGCTGTTCTGCTCGCCTGCTGGTAATGATTTACCATTTGATGAAAAGCTATGTGAGCAAGGTAGAAATTTCACCAATAAAATATGGAATGCTTTACGATTGGTAAAAGGTTGGACTATTTCCGAAAATCATACAGATAATGAAATAGTATTTGAATGGTTTGATAATAAATTGGAATTATTAAAAGAAAATTTAGAAAAATCGTATGCTTCATATCGCTTATCTGAAGCTTTAATTGATTTATATAAATTTATTTGGGACGATTTTTGTTCTTGGTACTTAGAGTTTGTCAAACCACCTTTTGGTGAGCCTATAGACAAAAAAACTTATGACAAAACAATTTCCTATTTCGAAGAATTGATGAAACTATTGCATCCATTTATGCCATTCATTTCTGAAGAAATATATCACCATCTAAAAGAAGACAGAACTGACGATATTTGTGTAGCCAACTATCCAAATAATGCAACATATAATACGAATATTATTCACGATGGTGAAATGGTAAAAGAAATTATTTCTGCCATTCGCGATATACGAAATAAAAATGGACTTTCTCCAAAAGTTACTTTATCTGTTTATGTACAAACAAACGACAAGCGTGTGTATGAAAAATTTGGCGCATTAATACTTAAAATGGCGAACACACATGCTATTCAATTTGTTTCAAACGACATACCTAATGCCGTTGCTCAGCTAATTGGCACAGATAAATTATTTGTTGAAACTGGCCTTGACATTGACATTGAATCAGAAAAGAAAAAGATAAACGACGAAATAGTTTACTATAAAGGTTTTATTGAAAGTGTAAATAAAAAGCTACAAAACGAAAAATTTGTCGCGAATGCAAAACCAGAAATCATCGATAATGAAAGAAAAAAATTGGCAGATGGTCTCTCAAAATTAAAATCATTGGAAGATGCGCTGCTTGCTTTACAAGTCTAATTCATGCACATGAAAAGAATAACGATTACATTTTTTAGTGTAGCATTTTGCTGCATCACATTTGCGCAATCTAACACACAAATGCGTTATCAAGATTTGATTAAATGGAGTGAATCAATCGTCAACAGCATACAATCCAATGACATAAAAAGTATTGAGAGAATTGCAAATATTGCAACATTGCCGTATGATGACTATTGCAAATTATTTAAACAAACATCAACTCCGACTATTAATATCAAAAATAGTTTATCTGCAAAGAGTTTAATTAGCAATGATTCGACAACATACAATCAGAAAGCAAGTGATTTTTATTTTGGCAATTTAATTTACTCCTTGTTAAATAGCGAGCAAAATATAGCACAAAAAAATGATTCCATTTTTATCAGCATTCAAGAAGAAAATCAAACCATTCAACAATCCAACATCACGAAATTAACGCTCTATTTTATAAATAAAATGGAAGCACGTGTATTAGAATTTCCTGCAATAATTCATTACAACAATTCCTTTTACAGCATTAGTAAAGTTGCTTATACAACTTATTTGAATACTAAAGAGACGAGACAATATTTTACGCCTCATGCAAATTCTGATCTTGTATATCAATATAGCAAAAATGGATTTGTGCGCTTTCCTAAAGAATTAGAAAATGAATCTATTGACATAACAACATCATACACTGAAGAAAACAAAGTTTCTACATCTAGTTTTAATACACCATCATCGTTACAAAATGCTGATGAAGTAGTAGCGTTTGCAGAAACAATGCCTGCTTTTCCAAATGGAGCAATGGGCTTAAAACGTTATTTGAAAGACAATTTGCGTTATCCTAAAGAAGCCTCGAAAAAAGGATTAGAAGGTACTATTTATATAAAATTTATTGTAGATAAAAAGGGTGCAATATTATCGCCTGAAGTGATAAAAGATAATGTTGGCGGTGGCTGTGCTGCTGAGGCCATTCGATTGGTGAGTAAAATGCCAAAATGGTGGCCAGGAAAGCAGAATGGCAAAGCCGTAAATGTATATTATACATTGCCCATAAAATTCAGCATAAAAGATTAAAAACTCACGAATTCTCAATTAAACGCACCGAATACTAAGTATAACATGCTCTTGACCTTGGTTTTCATAATTTTATTTCAAAAGAAACCTAAGCTATGGAAACCAAAGAATTTGAACTACCTTTAGAAGGCTCCTTGAGTAAGTTAGCATTATTGCATCAGCAAACTACTGAAAAACCAGCACAAATCAAGTCTCAAAAAAACAAAGTAAAAAATACTTTACATACGAAATCTACTGCTAACTTTAATAAAAAGAAAAAATGAAAACAAGCGTAAAATTTAGCATTATCCTTTTCTGTATTTTTTCACTCATATTTTCTTGTAAAAAGAAGTCGTTAACGCCAAACAATCCTGATGTAAACAGCAGAATCATCGACAGCGTATCTGTTGTTCCTGCTGGCAATGGTAGAAGTGAAGCGCCCATAGATGCTGACGAAGATGGCACCACTGACTTTTATTTAGTATCATATACTGATGACGATGCATATATAACATCTTTAGATGCAGAACAAGTAATAGGTGATAATAATTTTTCGACTGATGGATTTAATGGAGCAGCAGTGTATAACGAACAAGCTATTATAGATTCTGTGTCTGTGCCTAAAGGACCACGACCGCCGAAAGCCATTTGGGACAACTTGGCCAATTGCTCTTATGTAGCATTTGTTGGCGGCATCGAAGGATTGGCTGGCAAAGGTGATTCCTATCTTGGATTTTACTTAGAAAAAAGCGATGGAAAACATTATGGTTGGTTGAAATTAAATATTCCTGCTGATGGCAAAAGCATAAAACTAATCTCGATTGGCTATCATACAAAACCGCGAACGGCTATCTTAGCAGGCGAATTATAAATCTTATTTATAGTCAAGAATTGAAACGTGTTTTTCGCAAAAATCATATTCATATTCTTGATTAGAACCAATAATCAATAGTCTGTCGTTCGCATATTTTGTCACCATATTCAAATACCAATCCACAGATTTATGGTCAAAGTTGGAAGTTGGTTCATCTAAGAGTAAAACTTGACTTTCTGTAAGAAATGCAATAGACAGTTTCAATCTTTGCTTCATTCCTGATGAGAAATTTTTGATGTATTTGTTTTTGTGTTTGCTTAATTGAGCAATTTCTAAAAAAGTAGAAACATCATTTACTTTCATTTTTTTGAAAGAAGCATGAAAACGGAAAAACTCTTCTAAAGTAAAATCTTCTGGCAATGAAATATAAGGTGCCGCATAGGCAATTTCTTTTGCTGCAGAAATTTCGTCTGTCACTCTTTGATGTGGAATGCTGTAACTAATTTTACCTGATGTAGGCACTAAACCGCCAGAAATCACTTTTAGTAATGTTGATTTTCCACTTCCATTTGGGCCGACTATTGCATATCGAAATCCTGGCTCAAATTGGCAGTTTACTTTTTTGAAAATCCATTCAAAGCCATAGCGTTTACTGATATTTTCGAGTTGTATAATCAATGTTATTGATGAAATTGTATGAATGAAAAATATGCTGTTTACTAATTGAGCTAATCGATACCTTTAATAATGCCTCGTTCTGATGTTTTTATAAAATCTACAATATAATTCCTAAGCACAGATTCTGGAATTTCTTGTTGTATTTTTTGAATCGCTTGTGTCGTATTCAAACCATTATTTCCAAAAATATAACGATAGATATCTTGAATCAAATGAATGTCTTCCATGTTGAAGTGATGGCGTCGCAAACCAACAGAATTAATACCTGCATATTGCGCTGGATTTCGCATCACCAAACAAAATGGTGGTACATCTTTGCCGATCATGCTTCCGCCACTAATAAAACTATGTTTTCCGATACGTGTAAATTGGTGTGCGCCACTCATGCCACCAAAATAGGCATAATCTTCTATTGTCACGTGGCCAGCTAAGTTTGTTGAATTCGCCAAAATACAATGCTCACCAATCACACAATCATGCGCTACATGTACATAAGCCATTAGCATCGAGTGATTTCCAATTTTTGTAGTGCCACTTGCAGCAGTACCTCTATTGACTGTGGCACATTCGCGCACAATCACATTGTCTCCAATTTCGACTAATGAATATTCGCCATTAAATTTTAAATCTTGCGGCACTGCGCCAATAACGGCGCCAGGAAAAATTTTACAATTCTTACCAATTCTACTGCCTGGAAACACGGTTACATTTGGTCCTATCCAAGTATTTTCGCCAATTTCAACATCTTCGTAAATTGTTGAGAAATGAGCTATTTCAACATGATTAGCAATGCGAGCGTCTTTATGAATAAAATTGGTCAAAAAAGATATTTATGCAAATATACAAAAGGGAAAGAGATTGTACTATATACATTAATTGCTAAAATGAATGTTCGGCTGTAACATTGACATAATTTTTCATCAAGTAGCTTGCAAACTTACAATTTGATGTGTGACCTGGTTTGTAAGCGATTAGTTTGCCTTTAAAATAGGTTTGTGTTAATGCTAAATCACCGATAACGTCTAATAATTTATGACGTGCTGCTTCATTGTCAAAGGTCTGATACAAAGGATTTAAAATTCCCATTTCAGGAATTGAATTTGCGGATTGATGAAAAGTTGTTGCCAGCCATTTAATTTTTTCTTGGCTTAATGATGTTTCTGAAAAAACCAAAGCATTGTTTAAATTGCCACCTTTGATTAAACCATTAGCATATAGAAACTCGATTTCATGTAAAAAGCAAAATGTTTTTGCCGTTGCAATTTCGTTTGCATAATCATTGATATCGTTTAATACAGCATATTGATGTTTAATCATCTTAGATGGAAAATCGATGAGGCAAGTCACTGAAAATTCATCGTGCGGAAGAAAAATATATTCTGCACCATGTTGCTCATCTTTCCATTCTATCACATCGTGAATCGTGTATATTTTTTTATATTGATGTAATGCAATGGTGTTTTCTGATTTGATGTTGTCGATATAAAACTTGGCACTACCATCTAAAATTGGTACTTCTTTATTGTCAATTTCTATTAATGCATTGTCGATGCCTAAAGCGTATAATGCTGACATCAAATGTTCAATTGTTATTACCGAAATATTGTATTTAGTGATGGTTGTGCTTCTGTTGGTATTGCTAACATTAGCAGCTATGGCAGGAATATATAAAGTTGGATCGACGTCTATTCTACAAAATTGAATCCCAAAATTTTCTGGTGCTGCTTTTATTACAACGTTTGCCATTAATCCAGTGTGCAATCCAACGCCTGAAAATCGGATTGGCTGTGTTATCGTTTTTTGTATTTTCAATATGGAAATATTTAAACTATATACGAATATACGAAAATGCCAATAAACATTAATCTTTTGACTTTAATTTTTCGATTTCTGCTTGAAGATTCCTAACTGTTCTTTCTAATTCTGGCAAATTTTTATAGACGACAGTTGCTTTAAAATGCTGTTTAATATCGATAGCTGGTGTACCTGAAATTGCGGTGTGTTCGTTTTTGACAGACGATGCCACTGCACTTTGTGCATTGATTTGTGTGTATGGTGCAACATGAATATGGCCAACAAAACCTACTTGTCCACCAATTCTATTATGATGGCCAATTTTAGTACTGCCAGAAATTCCGGTTTGAGCAGCAATTACAGTATGTTCGCCAATTTCTACATTATGTGCAACTTGAATAAGATTATCCAACTTCACTCCTTTTCGAATTATTGTTGAGCCCAAAGTTGCTCTGTCAATACAAGTGTTTGCGCCTATTTCACAATCATCTTCGATGATGACATTTCCTAATTGTGGAATTTTTTGGTAGGAACCATCTGATAATTGGGCAAAGCCAAAGCCATCGCTACCAATGACTGCATTTGCATGTATTATACAATTATCGCCGATTACACAATCTTTATAAATACTTACATTAGAATAAATGATACAATTATTTCCGATGCGAACATTTTCGCCTATAAATACAAACGGAAATAACTGTACCTGTTGTCCAATTTTAGCACTTTGGTGTATAAATGCTTGTGGTGAAATTTCTGTATTTTGTTGTGCAACATATAAAGATAAAAGCTTGGTAAATGCTGTATATGCATCATCAACAAGGATAAAATTACCTTTCATTTCAGCCGAAAAAAGTGCCTTCGAAATAATGACACAACCAGCTTTTGAATTGGTCATAAAATCAAGATATTTTTTATTCGCTAAAAAGGTAATATGCTCGCTTGTTGCCTCTTCTATTTTGGCAGGCATTATGATTTGGTGATGCGCATTTCCGACTACATCGCCATGAATAATTGTTGCTATTTCTTGTATTGTCAAAGTTTACATTTTTGGATACGCAATATAATGTTTCACCACAGCATTTGTCAATGAACGAATATTCCATTGCTCTGCAATATCTGTAATTTCTTTAATCGAACCATCTTTAAATTTAATATAAATATTGTCTTTTGTCAGATTATATGCATTATTTTCTGCAGTTCCTTTAAGCACCAAAAATTGCATTTCTTCCTCATTATACTGCTGCTGTAATGCGTGATATCTCTTTTGGACAATGGCTGGTTCTAAAAATTCAATTTTAAAAAGTTTGCGCTGCACGATTGATGTGGCTAATTGGCTTAATATTTTATCTTCTACATTCATCCAATTTTTTAAAGCTTGGAAAATGTCAAAATCATCAAGTGCTGCAAATTTATCGACATGAAGAGCAAACTCATTTTTTGAAATTGCATTAGATAAAAAGAAGTCTAGATTGGAAGAAGATGAATGCGATAAAGTGCCATTTGCAAATAAAAATTTTGCTCTGTAAATAGCATTTTTAAGCATCAAATCAGCAACTAAACTTGTTTTATGTAAATACACTTGCCAATACATCAAGCGGCGTGCAACAATAAATTTTTCGATAGAATAAATTCCTTTTTCTTCGACAACAATATTATCGTCATGCACGTCTAACATATTGATGATGCGATCGTAACCAATCACACCTTCGCTTACGCCACTATAGAAAGAATCTCTATTTAAGTAATCTAATCTATCCATATCCAATTGTCCGCGTACCAGCTGATGTAAGAATTTCTTTGGATATTGATTGGTAAAAATTTGAATCGCCATTTCTAATGGCTTACCAAACTGTAGTTGCAATTGCTGCATCATCAACATCGAAATCTCTTCATGATGTACATTTTCAATCAACACACGTTCTAAAGCATGCGAAAACGGACCATGACCTAAATCATGCATTAATATGGCCAATACTGCTGCTTGCGATTCTTCCTCAGAAATTGGATGTCCTTTAGATTTGAGCACTTCTAAACTTCTGTGCATTAAATGCATTGCACCTAATGAATGATGAAATCGCGAGTGTGTAGCTCCTGGATAAACCAAAGCACTAAGGCCAAGTTGTTGAATGCGTCGCAAACGCTGAAAATAAGGATGTTCTATAACATCAAATACAATATCATAAGGTATTGATATAAAACCATACACAGGATCGTTGAAGATTTTTCGTTTGTTCATGCTTTCAATGAATATACGTATAAATTTGCTACTTCATTTTACACTAATTCACATTTATTAATAGAATTAAATTTGTAATTTGCGTATAAAATAAGTAATTACAGCACAAAATACATAAAACTAATTACTTCTAATCATACAACAACATTACAGATGAGTGATATAAAAATACTTTGGGCAGATGATGAAATAGATTTATTAAAACCACAAATTCTATTTCTTGAACAGAAAGGCTATTCCGTCGAGCCAGTCAGCAATGGCCATGACGCTTTAGATAAATG
>JADKZZ010000205.1 GCA_020848475.1 Chitinophagales bacterium
ATCAGCCATTTCCAAAAAAATAAAGTAGGAATCGAAATTAAAATACCAATGGTTGGCAGTGTGCTGGCTAATTCACTATCTAAGTCATATTCTACAGCTAATATTGATGCCGTTATCATTGGTGGCATCGCACATTCAATTATCGAAACTGTAGAAATAATATCGTGTTTTTTAAAGATGATGATGCTCAATAAATATACAATAAATGGCGCAATCATCAATTTGTATAGCAAACCTATTCCTAATTTTTTCCAAGGCAAGGTTTTTGCTGATATTTTAAATTGTAAGCCTAGTGATAATAAAGCTAAAGGTACCATTAGTTTTCCTATATTATTTAGCAAGATTGATGGCATACCTTCAATAAGAGAAGTAGGCAAAAATAATGCTACTATAAAAGCGAAAAATGGCGGAAATTTTAATAAGCGTTCTGTGATCGTTTTTATGCTAATAGTAGATGCGCTGAAATATGTTGCAACGAAAACACCACAAGTAGATAAAATGAGAAAACTTCCAGGCTGGTCAACAAATATGGCATATTTCAAACTTTCTTCGCCATAGAAATATTGTAAAAATGGATAACCAACAAACGATGTATTGCCTAAGCCACAACACAATATAATACATGCAATCGTTTTTTTGTCAAACATAAAAAGCTTAGCGATAATTATTGCAAATAGTATTGCACCAATAAAAGTGAGCCAAGCAGCACCAATTGGAAGTATGACTTGTTTTGAAATTTCTAAAAATGGAATCTTCGCTAATACAATTGCTGGCAATGGAATCCATAAAATAAACTGATTAATTTTTTTGTGTAATGTAGCAGGTATAATAGAAATGAATTGTAAAATGAATCCAACAATAAAAAGTAATATTAAAAAAATAGGTTGTTGTAATATTTCCATCTTATGTCAAATTCAAACAGTATTCAATGATATTTTTTTCCTTGGTAAATGGCTTCACAGCATTCAAACCTAAATAGTTTATTGCCTCATCTATTGATAAAGATTGGTGTGCAAATGCTTGCTTGGGAATCAGACCAATAAGCTCGCTGCCGTTTGTTTCCACATGATGTGCGGTGCAAATATTTTTTATTGCAGTAAATACGTCAATTATCGGACTTTGATGTATGTCTGTGATGTTTGTCGATATTTGCGTACAATTATAAGCTTGCATCCACCAGCCTATTGCTTTTACATGTTGAAATAAATTAGATAATTTTGAGCCATCATTCTTTGTGCGTATATCTCTAATTTCTTTTGCTATCTTTTTTGCTAATGTTAGGTCTTTTGATTGTAAATTGATATTATAAGCAATCAGAAAGTTACGCGCACCAAGTGCCATTATACCAAATGTTGGATGGAATATTTGTGGACCAAAATCTGGCTTCCATTCTGCTTTCTTTATTTTTTCAGCAATGCCTTCGTATTCGTTTTTTCTAATGTACG
Source organism: Chitinophagales bacterium (assembly GCA_020848475.1). Lineage (GTDB taxonomy): Bacteria > Bacteroidota > Bacteroidia > Chitinophagales > JADIYW01 > JADJSS01. The sequence continues at coordinate 1,446 of JADKZZ010000205.1, forward strand.
ACAAGTTTTGTCGTAGTGCTGTGTTTGCTGATTTTTCATATAAAAAAACAGGAATACCATCATCACCTAATCGTTTGCCTAATTTCTTAGACAGCTCAATGACATCTGCTAATGAAATATTTTGAATCGGAATTAATGGACAAACATCACAAGCGCCCATGCGTGGATGCTCACCTTTGTGCGCGCGCATGTCTATTATTTTTTCTGCAACTTTAATTGCTCGATATGCTGCTTCTATAACGGCATCAGGTTTTCCAATAAATGTAAAAACAGTTCTATTCGCATCAACGCCAATATCGGTATGTAACAATTTTACAAATGCAACGCCACGGATAGCATTTGCAATTGCTTCAATACTTGCTTTATTTCTTCCTTCTGAAAAATTTGGAACACATTCAATGAGTTGGTCACTAGTAGTAAACATTATGCTACGAAGTTAATAAAATCAACTACATTCTTTACCCAAATTTCAGCTTGACATAATATTGAAAATAGATAGGCGAATGCTTTATAGAAAAATTAAAGTTAAACTCTTAAATAATTGGTATGAAATTTTCCAATTTAATGCCAAAGAATTTGTATGTGCAGAAGGTCTGTATGTATAATTTAATCGTAGTCGCTTGTGTTTATGTGTCTGTAAAATATATTTCCATACATACCAAAACTCTTCTTTTACAAGCCTCGTGAATTGACCATTGTATAAAATTATCCATTTTTTGCTTAAGTTTGACTCTTGAAATATGACAAGCGAACTTACATTTTTTTTTCAGCAGTATGTGCATTTGCCAGCAGATGAATTAGACGATATTACCTCTAAATTCACACATAAAATCATTAAAAAAAATGAATTTGTATTGCAGGAAGGTGAAGTTTGTAAAGACTTGATTTTTGTCCAAAAAGGCTGTTTGCGCTTGTTTTATATGCTGAATGATGTAGAAGTGTCGGTATGGTTTGCATTAAAACATTCATCAGCAATTGAAATATATAGTTTTATAAGCGAAACGCCTACGCAATATTTTTTACAAGCTATTGAAGATACTGAAATATTGTATTTGCCAAAATCAGCATTAAACAAATTATACGAGTCGCATCCATTAATGCAAGAAATGATGCGCAAGTTTTGGGAAGATGTCATATTGCATTTGTTATCTCGCTTTACATCATTGCAGAGAGACACTGCCGAACAACGCTATCTGGAATTATTAAATAAACCTGAATTATTGCAATCTATTCCTCAAAAATATTTAGCTTCATTTATTGGTGTAACGCCAACATCATTAAGTAGGATTAAGAAAAATATAAAAAAATAATTGGCTTGCAACCTTTTTAACAAGGACATCATCTACCAGCATATATAAAGCAAATTTTTTATTTATGTTGTTACAAATTCAAGCTGCAAGCGGATTTAATCTAATCGAAAAATTACAAAATCTTGCATTTGCTTTCGCACCAAAGCTAGTAGGTGCAATTATTGTTTATATCGTTGGTGTTTTCGTTATTAAAAGATTAGCGTCTGTGTTAACCAAAATAATGCAACGCAAAAATTACGATAAATCATTACAGACATTTTTAGTTTCTTTAATAAAAGTCATGCTGACCATCTTGTTATTACTCAGTATAGCAGGTATGATAGGCATTGATATTACTTCTTTTGCGGCAATTTTAGCTGGTGCTGGCTTAGCGATTGGTGCGGCGTTGAACGGCTCATTGGGCAATTTAGCTGGTGGTGTGATGATGTTGGTATTCAAGCCTTTTAAAGTAGGTGATTTAATAGAAGCGCAAGGTGTGATGGGAAAAGTAATCGAACAAGGTGTATTTGCAACTACCATTTTAACAGGCGATAATAAAACAATTATTATTCCTAACGGACCACTCTCAACAGGTGTAATTACAAATTATAATACACATGGCAACTTACGTGTAGATTTGAATGTTGCTATTGCAATGACACAGGATATTGATGTTGCACGTGCGGTAGCAACAGAAGCAATGCTTAGTCATCCAAGAGTATTAAAAGTACCAGCACCAGAAGTGAGTGTGTTGAAAATAGCTGATGGTATGTGCTCTTTAGCGATAAGACCATATACTGTGCAGGCAGATTATTGGGATGTATATTTTGGTGTACAAGAGTTAGTAAAAAAAGCTTTTGATGCAAAAGGTATTGAAGGCCCAACACCAACGAGAATCATTATTCAGAAATAAGTTTGTTTTGTAGATTTCTTTGGAAATCGTTTTAGAAGGTAGAAAAAGTGGGGTTTTCTACCTTCTTTATTTTTTTAGCTAAATATGATAGCGCGGGTCGAAATCAATCATCCATTCTATGCCATATTTATCTCTAAACATTCCAAAATAGGAACCCCAAGGACTATCGCCGATAGGCATTTCTACTGCACCATCTACTGAAAGCGCATTAAATATTCTATCAGCTTCTTCTTTACTTTCTGCACTGATTGATATCTTAGATCTGTTTTCGCTTTCGTTTACTTTTCCCATAAACGCAGGAACATCATTTGCCATGAGTACATTTTTTCCAATAGGTAATGCAATATGCATTATCTTGTTTGCTTCATTGTCTTGAATTTGATTGTTGTGCTCATTAGGCATATCTTTAAAACGAATAAGCATTGCAAATTCACCTCCGAAAACGGATTTATAAAACAGAAATGCTTCTTCCGCATTGCCATTAAAAATGATGTAAGGATTAATTTGTGCCATAGCTTTTTTATACTAATTTAATTATAAACATTTAATAAGTCATATTTTTAATCCAAAAGTAAGATTGATTTCTTGCCCTATGGCAACTATTTTTTTGATGTATTGCAGTAAATTTGCGGTATAAAATTTAAAATTAAATGTCAACAACATCGCCATCTATCGATTTTAACTTGAAGTACAAAGTTAAAGACATGTCTCTTGCAGAATGGGGCAGAAAAGAAATTACATTAGCAGAAGCGGAAATGCCAGGTTTAATGGCCTTACGTGAAGAGTTCGGTCCATCTCAACCATTAAAAGGCGCTCGCATTGCTGGTTGCTTACACATGACAATTCAAACTGCTGTATTGATTGAAACTTTAGTTGCCTTAGGAGCAGAAGTAACTTGGTCTTCTTGCAATATTTTCTCTACGCAAGATCATGCTGCTGCGGCAATTGCTGCTGCTGGTATTCCTGTTTTTGCTTGGAAAGGCATGAACGAAGAAGAATTTAATTGGTGCATCGAGCAAACTTTATTCTTCGGCTCAGAAGACAGACCATTAAACATGATTTTAGATGATGGTGGCGACTTAACAAACATGGTATTTGATAACTATCCTGAATTAGCAAAAGGAATCAAAGGCTTGTCAGAAGAAACTACAACAGGTGTTCACCGTTTATACGAAAGAATGGAAAACGGCACATTGTTGATTCCTGCGATTAACATTAATGACTCAGTTACAAAATCTAAGTTTGATAATAAATACGGTTGTCGTGAAAGTTGTGTAGATGCTATTCGTCGCGCTACAGACGTAATGATTGCTGGTAAAGTAGCTGTTGTTGCTGGTTATGGTGATGTTGGTAAAGGTTCTGCTGAATCTTTGCGTGGTGCAGGTGCTCGTGTTATTGTTACCGAAATCGATCCAATTTGTGCATTGCAAGCTGCAATGGAAGGATATGAAGTGAAAAAAATGATTGATGCTGTTAAAGAAGCAGATATTGTTGTTACGACAACGGGTTGCCGTGATATCATTACTGGTGAGCATTTTAAAGTAATGAAAGACAAAACTATTGTATGTAATATTGGCCACTTTGATATCGAAATTGATGTTGCTTGGTTAAACCAAAATTATGGTCACACAAAAAATACAATCAAACCACAAGTTGATTTATATACTATCGAAGGTAAAGACGTTATTTTATTAGCAGAAGGTCGCTTAGTGAACTTGGGTTGCGCTACAGGTCATCCATCATTTGTAATGTCTAATTCATTTTCTAATCAAGTAATTGCACAATTAGAATTATGGTCAAATGCTGATAAGTATGAAAACAAAGTGTATATGTTGCCTAAGCATTTAGATGAAAAAGTAGCTCGCTTACACTTAGCTAAAATTGGCGTAGAGTTAGATGTTTTAACAGCGGAACAAAGCTCATATTTGAATATTCCAGCTGCTGGTCCATATAAGCCAGAATACTATAGATACTAGTCTTTTAGTGTTATTACGATGCAATTTTTATTGCAACATAAAAAAGTCGAAACGTAGTTTCGGCTTTTTTCTTTTAAACAATAAGATACTGTATCTTTTGATTTGTTCCTACTGTCTAATAACTACATTTTAATTGAATGAGTTAAAGTGTTTATCATTAATACAGCTAAAATTGTTATAATTCATTGCAACAATAAAAATGATTTGCATTACATATACATTAATTATTTTTTAAGTAGAATTTCTAAGTTTTGCAATTTGAAAAAATAATCTATCTTTGCATTCCAGTTCTTAAAAACTATACGGACATTGTAGCTCAGTTGGTTAGAGCATCGGATTGTGGTTCCGAGGGTCGTGGGTTCGAGCCCCATCATTGTCCCTACTTTTTTTACCGTATCAAAAGTCTTTCATACATTTTTTCAATTGCTGGTAAAATATATTTCCAATTGATAAAGGCAATCATGCAGCCTAATAAAAATCCAGCTAATACATCGCTTGGAAAATGAACTCCTACATAAATTTGTGAAAATCCTATTGCAATTGCCCAAATAATCCAACATAAGTTTATCCATCTTTTGGTGAAAATATTCGCCTTTACAATACTCAAAGCTATAGCAATATGGTTTGTAGCATGTGTTGATGGAAAACTCCATTTGCCACCACAATGCCCTAGCAATAAATTTGCTTGCAAGTATGCTGAATGACATGGGC
>JADKZZ010000206.1 GCA_020848475.1 Chitinophagales bacterium
TAAAAACAGTTTAATTACCGTTAGAGCATACTTTAACAATGCCGAATTACAAGAAGCCGATGCGATGTCTAAAAAACCTCGTATTGGAGAAATTTATGAAAACTATGTAAACCGTTGCTTCAAAGCAGGCGCTATGGATTTTGATGATTTGCTGTTAAAAACGCATGAGTTATTATCTAAATTTCCAGACGTATTAGACAAGCTACAAAATCGCTTTCAATACTTTATGATAGATGAGTTTCAGGACACCAATGAAGTGCAATATCAAATCGTAAAACTATTGGCGGCACGCGAAGAGAATATCTGTGTTGTAGGAGACGACGCACAAAGCATTTACGCTTTTCGTGGTGCTACCATTGCAAATATTTTAAACTTTGAGCGCGACTATCCTGACTTGAAAGTGTTTAAGCTCGAACAAAATTATCGTTCTACAGAACATATTGTTAGCGCTGCCAATCATATCATCAAACAAAATAGAGCACAGCTTGATAAAAAAATTTGGACGGACAATAAAGGTGGCGAAAAAATAAAAGTTTTTAAAACTGCCAGCGATACTGACGAAGCGCGTATTGTAGCTGATGCTATTTTTGATCAGAAAATGCGACAACATTTCACGCATTCCGAATTTGCTATTTTATATCGAACCAACGCACAGTCGAGAACATTTGAGGAAGCATTACGCAAGTTAAATATTCCGTATAAAATATATGGAGGCTTGTCATTTTATCAGCGCAAAGAAGTGAAAGATTTTATTTCTTATTTACGTGTTGTGGTCAACCCAAATGACGAAGAAGCATTAAAACGCATTATCAACTATCCAGTTCGTGGCATTGGAAACACAAGTATTGACAGGCTTATTGTTACGGCTAATGAGCATAATTTACCATTGTGGCATGTAGTCGAAAAGCCTGAAATCATCCAAGATATGCAAGGCAGAGCCAAACAAGCTATTCGCGATTTTAGCATCATGATAAAAAGCTTTCGAGCAATGTTGCTCTCAAAAAATGCATACGAAATAGCTGAATACATTGGCAAACAAACTGGTCTTATTCAAGAATTATTTAAAGACAAAACTGTAGAAGGCATTTCGCGATATGAGAATATCCAAGAGCTTTTAAATGGTATTAAAGAATATACTGTCGAAGAAAAACAAGAATGGGAAGAAGATGAGGTGCGACCAGAAAATGACTTGGCTGCCTACTTGCAGCAGATTTCTTTGCTGACTGACATGGACGACAAAAATGACGATAACAGGGAAAAAGTAAAATTAATGACAATACACGCTGCCAAAGGTTTGGAATTTACTAGTGTGTTTTTAGTTGGCTTGGAAGAAAATCTATTTCCTTCGATTATGTCTATGAATACTAGAGAAGAGCTGGAAGAAGAACGTCGTTTGTTTTATGTTGCCATCACACGAGCAAAAAAAATATTGACCTTGTCTTTTGCTTTGACAAGATATAAATTTGGGCAACTTCAATATCAAGAACAGAGCCGTTTTATTGACGAAATTTCGGAAGAAAACAAACAATTTTTTGGTCAGAAGGAAAAGCCAAAACCAGAGCAGAAATCATTTTTTGGTGATGACAATGCAACAAAATGGTATTTGAGCAAGCAATATCAACAAAAGCAAGAAGCTGCTACACCAAAACCAACATACGAAGCTCCAAAACATTTAACTAAAATAAATAGCGCTGCTAAATCGACTGCAACAATCACATCAGATTTAAAGGCCTTACAGGCTGGCATGCAAGTATTACATGAGAAATTTAATGCAGGAAAAGTCATCAGTGTTGAAGGAAGTGGAGAAAACAGAATTGCAACTATCTTTTTTGACGGTGTCGGCAACAAAAAAATCATGCTCAAATTTGCCAAACTGCAAATTATCGAATCATAATACACAATAATATGCTTTTGAGAATTGGATTTGATAAGTTTAAACAGCAATAAATTCCCTATAAAAGCAATAATTGATAAAATAAAAAAAGGTATTTTTGAATAGTGAAGCAAGTATTCATCACATATATTATCACGCACTTCGTATTCAATGTTTTTGGTCAGATACAAATTACCAAACCCAACCCAAAATTATACTTTGATGCTAAGTATGTAACTTTAGAAAATCCGACGCCACAAAAACCAGATTCTTTAATCGACAATTTCCATCGATATAACACGACCGAAAAACAATTTGCGCCTTATAACAATCTCGGAAATTATGGCACCGCCTATTATTCGTTAATGTTTAATCACAATAATTTTATTGGCTTTAAACATGGTTTTAATTCATTCGACTTATATTTCATTCAACCTGAGAAAATAAAATATTTCAATACTAAAACACCTTACACACAATTGGATTTTGTATTTGGCGGCAAAGAGGAAATCGTTGGTGGAGCTGAATTTGCTATCAATATTAGACCAAATGTAAATCTTGGTTTTTCGTTTCATAGAAATAGTTTTAAAGGAAAAAGTCAGCATCAATTATCGATACATAATTTGTTTTCAATCCAAAATACGTATCAAAGTAAAAACAAGCGATACGATTTAAAAATAGCATTTATCTACAATGGTATCAAAAATGAAGAAAATGGTGGTTGGTCGCAAACTGATGTATTTACAAATCCATTTTATAAAAAAAATAAATCCTTTGTAAGCGTGCATTTAGATGATGCCAGCAATCGTTATAATGAGCGCAATGTTAATCTACATCAGCAAATTAATTTAGGTAAAAAAGTTGCTACTCAAATCAACGACAGCACAACGCGCAAAATTGTGAAGCAGGCTAAGTATGCCATTGTTCATGATTTTGAATTATCACATTGGAAATTTATATACAAAGATTTTGAGAAAGACAGTTCATTTTATTCTAGTTTAATTTTTGATGAAGACTCAACACACGATGCTACAAAAACATGGAAATTGAGCAATGCGATTTATTTTAAAAACAATCAACAAGATAGTCATCCAAAAAAATTCTTGTTTGCTATTGGCGCACAGTATGATTTCATCAAATATCAGCAGCGTTATACCAATGAATTTACACATGACATACAACTAAAAGCAAAAATATACAACCAAACAGACCTAGCATTTTTCGGCTACACTGTAACGGCTGCCATCGACCTTGCACCAAAATACATTGGAGATTTTGAGTTCAATTTTTTAGGTAAATTAAATTTCAAAAAAACCATTTCTGTTGCGCTTGCTGGCAATGTTTCATTAGCATCGCCAACGCGCAAACAAGATAGCTATTTAGGCAATCACTATGCCTATCACACGGATTTTAAAAAGACATTTCAAGTGTTGGCACAAGCTGAATTTGCATGGAAAAAACAGCTCTTATTTGCTACTATCCAAAATTATTTTATTCAGAATTATATTTACAACGACACCTCGTCTTTGCCCACTCAATACAACAAACCGTTAAATGCTTTAGTGGTAAAATTTCGCAAAGATTTTAATACTAAACATATTTATTCGGGCACAGAATTATATGCACAATGGATTTCAAACAGAGACATCGTGCGCCTGCCAGTGTTTGCTATGAAACAGACGCTATATTACAAAGGTGGTTGGATTTCTGGAAAATTAAATGCACAGTTAGGTTTTGACATTATGTATAACACTAACTTCAAAGGCAATGCATACAATCCGGCTTTAGCCGAGTTTTATTTACAAAATAAAGAGACATTAAAATTCTATCCTATCATGGATTTATTTTTTAGATTGCAAGTAAAATTCACCAATATATTCTTCAGAGTGGAACACGTCAATCAAGGCATGTTTAAGCAAAAAGGCATCTTCACGGCGCCAAATTATGGCTACCTTGATAGAACATTTAGATTTGGTGTTTTATGGCAATTTTATGATTAATATTGTTGCTATAGCTTATCCATCTTTATCTAGACACACTTATATTATTGCATAAATAAAATCAAAAACAAATACAATTTCGTATCTTGTAAAACCATATGCCTTTATTATTTTTCCTTGATATACAAATAAAAATAAGTGAAAAAAATCCTTGTCCTTACGCCAACATTACCGTATCCGCCAGTAAGCGGTGGCGTAATTAAATCTAACAAAGTTATTCAGTTTCTATTGGAACACTACTCGGTGAGTGTCGCTTGTTTTCTAAAAAACGAAGACCCACTATATCTACAAGAATTCAAGGTCATTTTTCCGTTGCAAAATTTTATTGCAGAAGAATTAAATGTAACACGGAATGCTATCAACCTAATAAAATCAAACATCTTAGGCATTCCACTAAATTTATATCGCAATAAATCAAAAACATTTAAAGAAAAAATCAAGGCTATTATACACCAACACGATGTAGTATTTTGCGATCATTATGTCATGTTTCAATACATACCAGAAGACTACAAAGGCAAAATAATATTGCATGAGCATAATTGCGAATATTTGATTTGGAAGCGCTATGCAGCTATCGAACAAAATATTGCTAAAAAATTGGCCTTATTAAATCAGGCTTATCGCATCAAACATTACGAGCAAGAAATATGTGCGAAAGCGCATGTTGTTTTGGCGGCACCAAACGACCAAGAAGAATTAGTCAAAATTGGCGCAGATGCTAATAAATTTATGGAAACCTACCATCTAGGCGATGATAGTTTATTGCAAGCAGCAAATATCGAATTTTCGAAAACCAAAAAATCACTTTTATATATTGGTACATTAAGCTGGGAAGCCAACATCGATGGCCTGCTTTGGTTTTACGATAAAGTTTGGCCAATACTAAAAAAACAAGACAGCGATCTTACACTGAGCATCATCGGCAAACATGCTGATGCACGCTTACAAGAAATGGCGGCGAAAGATGATGATATTATTTTAACTGGGTTTGTTGAAGATGTAGAGCCCTACTTTCAGCAACACCGTGTATTTATTACACCACTGCGTTTCGGTAGCGGCATTAAAGTAAAAGTGGTAAATGCTTTATATCGTGGAATACCTTGTGTAACGACATCAATTGGTGCTGAAGGTTTAAAAGTAAAGGACGCAGAACATCTTTTTATCAAAGACACACCTGAAGCCTATGCTGCTGCCATTCAAAAATTATTGACAGATGAAGAATGCTGGAATGCGATACGCAACAATGCACGCGAAATTGCTAATCAATATTACACTTGGCATGCTGTTTTGGCAACAATAAAAGATGCCGTAGAAAAATAAGCAAGGATTATTGATATTTTATATAAAAATTTCCTCTGCAACGTAGGTAAATATCACCGGTAAGATTAAACTCATTATTGACATCAAAACTTCCTTTTACCGTTTTATCGGCAAGATTATGTTCTGTAATCGAAATTCTACCGTGATTCATGAAAAATATTTTGCGCACTCCTCTTATTGTTTTAAGGATACCAAATTGCGCCGTATTAATTCCTGGTGGTGTTTCTTCCGTTAGATAATCTCCTGTTGATGAAGAAAAAGTTTTAAATCCAACACCACCAGCTAAGGTTGGCCCTGACAGTTCTAAACCAGCAACAATAAGGCTGTCGTCATAAACTCCATTTAATGAATCTATCGATGTAATGCTCATGATAAATGAGGTGTCGCCAGTTACTATAATCTGGAAGGCGTTTAATGTGGTGTTCGAAGTATCGACGCCGCTAATGCCACCAGGATTAGGTATCACTTTATTGCCGACAGAACAAGCCGTGCTAATAGCAATAAAAAGTAGAATAATTAAATATTTGTATGTAGAAAACGACTTCATGTAGGCAGTAAATATAGCTATTTTTTCTATCGTTTTATTATTTGCTAATTTTAAGATTTTGATTGCTATTAAATTCCTTATTTTTGCATCATAATTATGTCTATTTCCGTTCAAAACTTATCAAAATGGTATGGCCAGCAAAAGGCAGTGGACAGCGTTTCATTTGAGTTAAAAAAAGGAGAAATCCTAGGCTTTTTAGGACCGAATGGTGCCGGAAAATCGACGACTATGAAAATGCTGACATGCTATATTCCACCGAGTGATGGCACGGCAAAAGTTGCAGGAATAGATATTATTGAAAATCCTTTATTGGTAAAAGAAAAAATAGGCTACTTACCAGAAAATAATCCATTATACTATGATATGTATGTCAAGGAATTTCTGGAATTTGCTTTGCATATCAATCGGCCAAAACAAAGTAGCAATCGCCTACAACGTATTAAAGAAACAATAGACATCGTTGGCTTGGGCATCGAACAACATAAAAAAATAGGTCAGCTTTCGAAAGGCTACAAACAGCGTGTTGGATTAGCACAGGCTTTAATTCACGACCCTGAAATATTAATCTTAGATGAGCCAACAACAGGCTTAGATCCTAATCAATTGGCAGACATTCGCAGCTTGATAAAAACATTAGGAAGAGAAAAGACAATCTTATTTTCAACACACATCATGCAAGAAGTACAAGCCGTGTGCGATAGTGTTGTGATTATCAATAAAGGGAAATTGGTGGCGAATGACAAAACAGAAAACTTGCAAAAATTATGGAGCAGCGATGTTGTCGTTGAAGTCGAATTTGAACAAGCTATAACTATTGAACAACTGCAACAAATAAATGGCGTACAATTAGTAAATAAACTATCTGACACGAATTTCATCTTACATGGGAAGGACAGCACACAACTGCGCAAAGATATTTTTACAATAGCCGTTAATACCAACAATCCATTATTAACACTTAAACAAGAAAGCAAAAGCTTGGAAGACATTTTCCAACAATTGACGCATCCATAATTTTGCAGCATATCACAAAGAATAACACATGACAGCTATCATTAAAAAAGAAATCAATTTATTTTTTTCCTCGCTGATTGCCTATATCAGCATGGCTGTTTTTTTTATAGCGCTTGCTTTAAATCTATTTATTTTCCAAGGCAATATTTTAGATAGTAACTATGCTACTTTAGATACATTTTTCACCTTAGCACCTTGGATATTATTGTTTCTGATTCCAGCAATTACCATGCGTTCTTTTGCCGATGAAAAACAAAGTGGCACGATAGAGTTGATTGCCACAAAACCAATTACAGATTTTCAAATTGTTGCTGGAAAATTTATTGCTGCTTTATGCTTGTGGACTTTTACATTTTTACCAACGCTTATTTATTTTATTTGCGTAAAAACATTAAGCCTTACAGAAGCACCAATAGACAGCGGCGCAACGTATGGCAGCTATATCGGACTCTATTTTTTAGGCGCTGTATTTGTAGCAATAGGCATCTTCTCCTCAGCCATTACCAACAATCAAATTGTTGCATTCTTAATTGGCGTATTTCTGTGTTACGTCATGTATGACGTTTTTTTTAGAATCAGCTCTTTGCCTATTTTTCAAGGGCAATTAGACTACTGGATTCAATCGATTGGTTTAAATGCACATTACGATTCCATTAGTCGTGGTGTGGTGGATACACGTGATATTGTTTATTTCCTAAGTGTGATTAGTTTATTTCTAATTGGAACAAAAACAGCCTTAGAAAGCAGAAAATGGTAAAGAATATTTGATTTTTTTTTGATGAACAAATAAAATGAAGAGACATTATTTTATACAATCTATTAAAGCATTAAGCATCAGTATTTTTGGCATACTATGCATTAATTTTATTTCTTCATTTTTTTATCATCGTTTCGATTTAACGGCAGAGAAAAGATACACGCTCACCACATCAAGTAAAAAGCTACTAAACGGTTTAGATGGAAAGATAGACATTGAAGTATATCTGACAGGCAAAGACTTACCTGCTGGCATCAAAATATTGCAAAATGAAACACGCGAATTATTGCAAGAATTCAGAAACAATTCTAAAGGATTGGTCACTTTTCATTTCTTTGATTACAACAGCATCAAAGACATAAAAAAACGCGAAGAATTTCAAATGGAATTGGTAAAAAAGGGACTCCGACCTACCAATTTAGAAGTGAAATCGCAAGATGGTTTTACAGAGAAATTAGTATTTCCAGGCGCCATAATAAAAAACAATGGCAGAGAAATCCCAATTCAATTATTGGAAAATCAATTCTCTGTAGGTGCGCAAGGTTCTTTAAATAATTCTATCGGATTTTTGGAATATAAACTCGCCAATGGCATTCAAAAAATCACAAAGGAACATCCTGTAAAAGTAGCTTTTCTGCAAGGCCACGGAGAATTAGGCATCGAACCCTTACAAGAATTTTTAAAAGCATTATCTGAACAAAATTTTATACTCGACAAATTAGAGTTAGATAAAGACAAATTGCTAAACAATAATATAGATATTTTAATTGTTGCCAAGCCACAAAAAGCAATGTCAGAATATGAAAAATTTCTGATAGACCAATATATTATGAATGGCGGCAAAACCTTGTGGCTGCTTGATAATATTATAAGTGATTTAGATAGTTTCAAATTAGCACCAAGCATCGTAGCCACACCACGCGAATTGAATCTCGATGATATGATGTTTCGATATGGTGTGCGTATAGAGCACAATTTAGTATTGGATTTATACTGCAATCAAATTCCTATTATTGAAAACATTGGAGGCAATCCTCAACCTAAATTATTTCCATGGGTTTTTTATCCGATTGCGGTCACCAAAAACAATCATCCAATTGTCAAAAATTTAGATCCTGTAGCGCTGAAATTTGTTAGCTCCTTAGATACGCTCAACAATCCTGACGTTCGTAAAACGGTGTTACTTTCTACTTCTACGTATGCACGCACACAGCCAACGCCATTTCAATTATACTTAGAAGGTGCGAAGCAAAAACCAAATCCCTATTTATTCAATCAAAAAGATATTCCAATGGCTGTATTGTTAGAAGGCAATTTCAGCTCATTTTATAAAAATCAGTTTACAACAGACTTGCAAAAATCATTAGCCACACAGCAAATCCAATTTCAAGCAAAAAGTGGCTTAAATAAAATGATAGTCATTAGCGATGGCGATATCGCCTCCAATGACTTGGAAGCAAATGGTGTGCCCTTGGCATTAGGTTATGACAAATACAGCAGAAAACTGTATGCAAACAAAGATTTTTTAGTCAATTGTGTCGAGTATTTGGTGGACGAAAATAATTTGATAGACGCGCGCAACAGAGAAGTAAAAATGCGCTTGCTAGACAAAGCCAAAGTATTGGAAAATAAAATACTTTGGCAGATAATTACCTTCGGTTTGCCACTCACACTTATACTTATTTTCGGCATAGGATACCATATCTATCGCCAACGAAAATATGCTAAATAATATTATTTCCTTCTGAAAAAAACATAAAAAAAATCCATCTCATTTGAGATGGATTTTTATGTATATTTGTATAAAAGGCTATACGACTAAGCCATTTCTTCTTCAGAAATATAAACATCTTTATCATCAACACCTGCAATAATTCTACCGCAATGTTCGCATGTCATGATTGTTTTCTTTGTGCGGATTTCTGATTGTGTTTGAGGTGGAATATAACCAAAACAGCCACCACATGCGCCACGGCTTACTTTTACTACCGCTAATCCATTTTTGTATGTCTTTCTGATTCTGTTAAATGCTAATAAAAATTTCTCCTCTACATCAACTTCTACTTCTTTAGCTTTCACATTTAGCTCTTGTTCTTCTTTCTCTGTATCTTTGATGATGTTTTGTAATTCTTTTTTCTTTAGCTCTAAATCTTTCTCTTTGCTATCTAATCGTTTTTGAATTTCATCTAATTGCTTTTGATGATTTTCAATCGTAAAGTTAGCATCTTTCATTTTTTTCTCTGCTAATTGAATTTCTAATTTTTGCAATTCAATCTCTTTATTTAAAGCATCAAACTCACGATTATTTTTTACATTGTGCAATTGTTTGTCATACTTTGTAATCAAGCTTTGCGCCTCTTTTGTCAATGTTTTTCTGTGCTCAATTTCTTCTTTTGCCTCATTGATTTCTCCTTGCACTTTAGCAATACGCTTGTTTGTGCCTTCAATCTCATCTTCCAAGTCAGCCACCTCGATTGGTAATTCACCTTTTAAAATATGGATAGCATCAATTTTTGAGTGTATTGCTTGTAACTCTTCTAATTGCTCTAATTTGTCTGCAACAGTGGTCAATTCTTTCTTACGTGCCATTAGCTGTAATTTATTGGATTAGTGTTAATTGTCGAAATTCGAACCGCAAAAGTAGGAAATTTTTCCGAGATTATTTTGTTAAATAATTGTACTGTAAACTGCTCACTTTCAAAATGACCAATATCTGCTATAATTATTTGATTATCAGCATCAAAGAATTGATGGTATTTAAAATCTCCGGAGATAAAGATATCTGCTTCTTGTGCAATTGCATTGGGCAACAAAAAACTTCCTGCGCCTCCACACAAAGCTACACGTTTTATTTTTTTCTTCACCAAGCTAGTGTGTCTAATACATTTTGCCTTCATTTCTTGTTTAAGCATTGCTAAAAATGTTTTTGTTGGCATTGCAGTTTTCAGTTCCGCAATCATGCCGGAGCCAATTTGCTGGTAGTGATTGTCTAATGAAATTACTTCATATGCGACTTCTTCATACGGATGATAGTGTAGTAGTGTTTTGATAATTTTCGACTCCAAATGTTTAGGAAAAATGACTTCAATTTTATGTTCCGCTTCTACACTACGCACATTTTTTTTACCCAGTACTGGATTGGATTGTGCATTGCCTTTGAATGTGCCAACACCAGCAACAGAAAAACTACATTCACTGTAATTGGCAATATTTCCAGCACCTGCAGCAAAAAGCTGATCCATAAGCATAGCTTTATTCACTTCAGGAACATACGTGTATAATTTTTTGAGTACATTTTTACTTGGCAGCAAAACACGTCTATTTATCAAGCCTAATCGATCTGCGATAATTGCATTGACACCATTTTGTACATTGTCAATATTGGTATGACAAGCATAAATGGCAATGTCATTTTTTATGGCTTTCAATACGATACGTTCGATATAATTGTTGCCATTTATTTTTTTTAGACCAGAAAATACAATAGGATGATGTGCCACTATTAAATTACATTTCTTGCGTATGGCTTCATCTAACACTGCTTCTAACACATCGATACAAATCAACACACCTGTGCAAGTGCTCATTTTATCTCCAATTAATAAGCCAGCATTATCATAGCTTTCTTGATACGATAATGGTGCAAAATCTTCTATAGTTTGGATTATTTCTGCTATTTTCATAGGCTTAATTTATTTTGAGAATAATTACAAAAATACTATTATTTCCGTTTGCTGTAATCTATGGCGCAATAATATGGCTTCGCAATTGGCTGTACAAATCAAATTTTATTGGTTCTACAGACTTTGAAGTTCCTGTAATTTCAGTAGGCAATTTAAGTGTTGGCGGTACCGGAAAAACGCCATTTGTTGCATTATTAATTGAAATACTTTATGGAAAATATTCCGCTGCTGTGCTGAGTCGTGGTTACAAACGCTCGACAAAAGGTTACCTTGAAGTAAATATTAATCATAGCGCTAAAGATGTTGGCGACGAACCTTTGATGCTCAAACTGAAATATCCACATGTGCAGGTGAGTGTCGGTGAGCAGCGTGTTTTCGCCATTCCGCATTTACTCGCATCACATCATGATACACAAGTCATCGTGTTAGACGATGCATTCCAACATCAAAGTGTACGGCCTGATATTAATATTCTGTTGACTACGTATGAAAAGCCATTTTATGACGACGCTATTTTACCAATTGGAACATTACGCGAATGTAGTTCAGGCAAGCAGCGTGCAAATATTATAGTTGTGACGAAGTGCCCTGCTGATTTATCTATTACTCAACAAAATTTGATTCGTAAAAAAATAAATATCCACCAAAAGCAAAAATTATTTTTTAGCACCATCGAGTATGGCACCGCTTATAATATATTGCAACCCAATGAAAAATATAATGTAGCAGAAAATAAAAGTCATCTGCTCATCACAGGAATTGCTAATGCTTCGCACTTGAGGCAATATCTAGAAGAAAAAAAAGTAGATGTCGTGCATTTTGAGTTTAGTGATCATCATTATTTTGAGATGCATGAATTAGAGAAAATCAAACAAAATTATCCGACTTTATGCCAATGGTTGACTACCGAAAAAGATGTCGTGCGATTGGCATTGCATAAAGAATGGTTTTTACAAAACGAAATTACATTATTTTGCATGCCTATAAGAGCGAAAATAATAGGCGAAAATGCTGCTGATTTTCAAAAAGATATCATTGGATTTTTAGATTATTTCTATGCACAGGAAAACATTTCAGCAGTGTTAAATGATTAAATTTTTAATCGACACATGAAATAATACCGAAATATTTTATTATTTTTGTTTTGCCTTCGTAAGCTTATTCAGGCCATTCTAGCGCATAGTAAGTTTTACTTTTCATCAACATCTTTCGGTTTATTTCATCTCTAATAAACAATGCTTTTTAAATAATAATATTAATAATCAACAATAATAATAATCAACAATAACAATGAATTACAATACCAGTAGAAATGATATAGAAATGCGCGAGTACGGTCGTCACGTACAAAAAATGGTGGACTATGCCGTGAGTTTGCAAGACAGAAAAGAGCGTCAAGCCGTAGCAGAAAACATTATACAATTAATGAGCATTTTAAATCCGCAATTACGCAATACTGCTGACTATAAACACAAGCTTTGGGATCATATATTTATCATCTCTGACTTTAAATTAGATGTCGATTCTCCATATCCAATTCCAACGGCTGCAACGGCTCGAATAAAGCCTTCCTTTTTGCCTTATCCACAGAAACGCATTAAGTTAAAACACTATGGTAAAAATGTAGAAGCCTTGGTGAAAAAAGCTATCGACATGGAAGACGAGGATAAAAAAGAAATATTTACTGAAATCATTGGCAACTTCATGAAGCTGGCTTACAAAAACTGGAGCAATGAAGAAGTGAGCAATGATTTAATTAAAGAAGACATGAAAACATTGTCTGGCGGCGAATTGATTATCAGTGAAGATATGAATATCGAAAGCATGACACGCAACCAACAAAAACAACGCAGCTTCTCAAAAAACAATAATAAAAACAGAAATAACAATAATCGAAATAATAACAATCGAAATAACAATAATCGAAATAATAATAATCGAAATAATTTCCAAAATAACAACAACCGAAATCGTTATAAATAATAATTATGAGTGCTGATGCTTTTGAAGTTTATGGAGGAAAGCCATTAAATGGAACAATCATTCCTCAAGGTGCAAAAAACGAGGCTTTGCAGATATTATCTGCTGTCTTATTGTCTGAAGAAGATATTACCATTTCTAATATTCCCAATATTTTAGATGTAAATGTCTTAATTGAATTGCTTTCAGAAATGGGCGTTTCTGTCAATAAAATCAATGATGACACTTATACTTTCAATGCTAAAGCGGTAGATCCTGATATTTTACTAACAGAAAATTTCAAAAGACGCGCAGGTCACTTACGTGGCTCCGTAATGATATTAGGACCACTTTTAGCGCGCTTTAAAAAAGCATATTTGCCTACGCCTGGCGGCGATAAAATTGGTCGTCGCAGATTAGATACTCACTTTTTAGGCTTTGTTGAGCTAGGCGCAAAATACCATTACGACAAAGACAATTCTTTCTATTCGTTAAGCACTGAAAAACTAATCGGTAAATATATTTTACTTGAAGAACCTTCTGTTACAGGCACAGCAAATATAGTCATGGCAGCCGTTTTAGCGGAAGGCACAACGACAATATTTAATGCCGCTTGTGAGCCATATCTACAACAGCTATGTGGAATGCTCAATAGAATGGGTGCAAAAATAAAAGGAATAGGCTCGAATCTATTAATTATCGAAGGCGTTCAAAAACTAGGCGGCACTACACATCGCTTATTGCCTGACATGATAGAAATAGGCAGTTTTATTGGCTTAGCCGCAATGACGAAGTCAACTATTACAATTAAAGATGCTCGTGTTGACATGCTCGGCATCATTCCAACTTACTTCCAAAAATTAGGCATTCACCTAGAAATCAAAAACGATGACATCATCGTGCATGCACAAGAAAAATATGAAATACAAACGTTTATTGATGGTTCTATCTTAACCATTTCCGATGGACCATGGCCGCTATTTACACCCGATTTGCTGAGTATTATTTTGGTCACAGCTACGCAAGCTGATGGTAGCGTTTTAATACATCAAAAAATGTTCGAATCCAGATTGTTTTTTGTCGATAAACTCATTGATATGGGCGCAAAAATCATCTTGTGCGACCCACATCGTGCAACAGTAATCGGCATAAATCGAGAATATAATTTGCGAGGCATCAATATGAGTTCACCAGATATTCGTGCTGGTGTTTCATTGTTGATTGCAGCTTTGTCTGCCGAAGGAAAAAGCATCATCTCCAATATTCATCAAATAGATAGAGGTTATCAATATATTGACACACGCTTACAAGCCTTAGGTGCAGACATCAAACGACTATAAAATGAAAACCGTGAAACTTGCTTTCATTTATACTTTTATACTATTGTACTTTACAAGCTGTTTAAATAATAGCTCGAAACTGCATGTATTGATGGAAGATGCAAATGGCTTAGAAGAAGGCAGTAAGGTCAGCTGTAAAGGTGTAAATGTTGGCACTATCGATGCCATAAAAATACATAACAACAATGTAGTCGCCACCATAGTATTAAATGATGATTTTAAAGCAACAAAAGGCACGACTGCGCAAGTATCATTAGACAATATTTTTGGTAAAAGAAGTTTGATACTTTTGCCTGGTACGAGCACCTCATTTTTAGCTAACAATGACACTATCATTGCACAAAGCGGCAAGAATATTAGCATCATAGATAATTTGCTTGAAAAAGAAAATGTTGATTCGCTTTTACACAACATCAATTTGGATAAATTTCACTTGGATTCATTGAAAAACAAGGTAGATTCGCTTGATGTAGATGGTTTATTAAAAAAAGCAGAAAAAATCCTAGATTTCAACAAATTATTGAATTAGAAAATCCAATTTTTCAACACAGCATCGTTTTCTTTCTTTTATTTTTATAGAAAGAATAGAAATGTATCAGCATTACACTAATAGCCGGTAATTCAATACTTCTTTACGTTCAAAATTACATTTTTTTAACTTAGCAAATGTGGATAATATAGCTGCTATTTTGCCTGATTTAGACTATCATTTTGTATCTTTGTCTGTCTATGTTCAGACGTTTGATGTGATTATTTTTTCTATATAAAACATATAAAATACATACACTACAAACTCAACCATCAATACCTTAAAAAAATGAGCGAAGAAGTACTAGAAGAAGTTAAAAAAAATGCGCAATATGGCGCGGAAAACATCACTGTTTTAGAAGGTTTAGAAGCCGTTCGTAAACGACCAGCCATGTATATTGGCGACATCAATGTACGCGGCTTACATCACTTAGTATATGAAGTAGTGGATAACTCCATTGATGAAGCATTAGCTGGTCATTGTAAAAATATTTTTGTTACAATTCACGAAGATAATTCCATCTCTGTTTTAGACGATGGTCGTGGTATTCCTGTGGACATGCATCCGAAAGAAGGACGTTCTGCATTAGAAGTTGTACTAACAGTATTGCATGCTGGTGGTAAATTCGATAAAGATTCTTAGAAAGTATCTGGCGGTTTGCACGGCGTTGGTGTATCTTGTGTTAATGCTTTATCCACACTTTTACGTGCAACAGTCTATCGTGATGGCAAAGAATATCAACAAGAATTTAGCATAGGTATTCCAAAATATCCTGTAAAAGAAATTGGCGCTTCAGACAAACGCGGTACAAAAATACACTTCAAACCAGATGACAGCATATTCACCGTTACAGAATATAACTACGACACATTAGCAGCACGTATGCGTGAATTAGCCTATTTAAATAGAGGCATCAGCATCACTATCTCCGATGAAAGAAATAAAGATGAAAATGGAAATATTTTCTCTGAAAACTTCTACTCTGAAGGTGGCTTGCGAGAGTTTGTCACTTTCTTAGACAAAACGCGCCAACCACTAATTCCAGAAGTAATTTACATGGAAGGTGCAAAAGATAATGTAGTAGTTGAAGTTGCATTTCAATACAATGACTCTTATAACGAAAACATTCATTCTTATGTCAATAACATTAACACTATTGAAGGTGGTACACATGTCGTTGGTTTCCGAAGAGCATTAACGAGAGTATTCAAATCTTGGGCAACAAAAAATGATTTGTTTAAAAATGTAAAAACAGAAATAAGTGGTGAAGACTTTAGAGAAGGTATTACTTGCTTAGTATCTGTAAAAGTGCCTGAGCCTTTATTTGAAGGACAAACAAAAACGAAATTAGGCAACTCAGAAGTTGACGCGATCGTAGCTAGTGTTGTAGGTGAACACTTAGAATATTTTTTAGAAGAGCATCCAAAAGAAGCTAAGATAATTGTAAATAAAGTTATACTCGCCGCTACTGCTCGTATGGCAGCAAAAAAAGCACGCGAGTTAGTACAACGCAAGAATGTATTAGGTGGCTCAGGATTACCGGGCAAACTATCAGACTGTTCTGACAAAGATCCTGGAGCATGTGAGTTGTTCTTAGTCGAAGGTGACTCTGCTGGTGGCACTGCAAAACAAGGCAGAAATCGTGCATTTCAAGCTATTTTACCATTGCGTGGTAAAATTTTGAATGTAGAAAAAGCAATGGAACACAAAATTTATGAAAATGAAGAGATAAAAAATATCTTTACAGCATTAGGTGTTACCAAAGGCATCGAAGGTGACGAAAAAGCACTTAATATCGTAAAACTACGTTATCATAAAATAGTCATCATGTGCGATGCCGACGTTGATGGCTCTCACATCACCACTTTAATTCTTACGTTCTTCTTCAGACACATGAAAGA
>JADKZZ010000207.1 GCA_020848475.1 Chitinophagales bacterium
CAATAAATTTTATTTTATAGATAAATCAGGAAAAAAAATAAATAATGAATTATATGATGAAGTGGGTCCATTTTCTGAGTATGTAGCAGGTGTCAAATTAGCTGGAAAAGCTGGCTACATTGATACTACTGGAAAATGGATAATTCCAAATAAATATGATGTAGGCTCGCCTTTTTATAAAGGTGTTGCTATAGTAAAAGATGGCAATGAATATTATTTAATAAACAAGAAAGGAAAAAAAATAAATAACGATGTATATAATGGTGCGAAAAATCCAGATAATGGCACATATCCAGTGCAAAAAGGAACTAATTATGGATTGATAGACAGTAAAGGGGAAACGTTGATAGACTTCAAATATCAAGAAGTAACGCCACTACACGAAGGCATCGTGTGGGCAAAAAAAGATGGAAAATGGGGTTTGGTCAATAGTAGCAATAAAGCCATAACAGCTTTTGAATATGACAATGGCGACAATTGTAAAAATGATTACATTAAAGTGTCGAAAGACAAAAAATACGGTTTGCTAGATAAACAAGGAAAGCTTGTTTTGCCAATAATTTATGACCAAATGGGTAGCGCTTACAATGGGAAAATTTTATTTGTAATCGATGATGGCACACAGAAATTATCTTTGAAATAATATACTAAACTAACAGCTCCTTTTTGCGTGACAGCTGTCTTTTCCGTTTTTATTTTAATAAATTTCTGAAAATTATTGTGCCAATGCTTCCTTTTTTTTCTTTACATTTTTTGTTTCGATAGTATAATCACTAAGGTTGATATTTTTTGTGCGATTTCTAAATTCTAAAGTAAAGCCAGGCCAAACGGTGTGATTTTTCCCATCTTCGCTCAAATACCAGCTTTTACAACCAGAGAGCCAAATGGTTCCTTCTAATTTTTTCTGTAATTCTTCGTTGAATTTCGTTTGCACATCTTTGCGTACTTCGATAGATTTAATGCCTTGTTCCGACATTTTTTGAATGGCATCAATAATATAATTCGTTTGCGATTCTATCATATACACCATCGAGTTGTGGCCTAAGCCTGTATTGGGTCCTAGCATTAAAAATAAATTCGGAAACTGATGTATGCTGGTGCCATAATAGGCTTCAGGAGATGCGCCTAATACATCTTTCAATTCAGCACCATCTTTTCCTTTTACATTATAATACTGAAAACTATCGGCAACATGAAAGCCTGTTCCTAGAATGATAGCATCAATTTTTCCCGATTTTCCATCTTTGGTAACAACACTATCTTTCGTGAATTTTTCAATTCCATCTGTTACCACTTCCACGTTCTTTTGTGCTAATGCTTGATAATAATTATTTGACAACAAAACGCGTTTGCAACCTAATTTAAAATTTGGCGTTAGCTTTTTTCTAAGCGCTTTATCTTTAATGTGTTTATTGATATGATATTTACCAAGCATTTCGCCAACTTTCAATATCTTATCTTCATACATCATGCCCACCACTTGTGCCTCATTGAAATAATAAATAAAGTCGCGATACAATTTTTGTATAAAAGGAATTTTCTCGAACAACACATTTTCTGTCGTCGAAAAATCGCCATCAGGTTTTGGCAAAACCCATGGTGCAGTGCGCTGCATGAGATATAAATTTTTCACTTTAGCTTGTATCTCTGGCACAAATTGTATGGCACTTGCGCCAGTACCAATCACACATACATTTTTATCGTGTAAATTAAAATCGTGATTCCATTGTGCAGAATGAAAAACAGCACCTTTAAAATCGTTAATACCATTGATATCAGGCAAGCTTGGAATATGTAAAGGACCATTGCCAATGATGGCAATATTGGCGCTTTGTATTTCATCGCGTTGATTGCGAAGTTCCCAAATGCCATCTTCTTCAAAGTATTTTGCCGCTTTAACTTCCCAATCAAAAATGATATGTTGTGCTAAATCGTATTTCTTTACGCAGTGTTTGATGTATGCTAAAATTTCTGGCTGCGCCGAGTAAGAGCGCGACCAATTTGGATTAGGCTCAAATGAATAGGAATATAAGTTTGATTTTACATCACAAGCTGCACCAGGATAGGTATTGTCGCGCCAAGTGCCGCCAACGTCATTGGCTTTCTCTAGTATCTTAAAATTATGAAAACCAGCTTTTTTTAATTGTATGCCAACACACACACCTGAAAATCCTGTGCCAGTGATGAGAATCGAAATGTTTTCTTTATTTGCCATAGCATTTTTTTGTACTATAAAGGTAGGCTTACTGGCAATAGCTTGTGTGTACATAAGCTAATTTTTTGGCTGCAAATAATAAGTAAACATTAATTAATATCTTTGTGTATGCTTTCACTACGCCAATTATTCTTACAACATGTAGCACAAACTTCTGATGCACCATTGGCATTGGAAATTGAAAAAGCAGAAGGTGTTTACTTGTATGACAATAATAGTAAAAAATATATCGACTTAATTGCAGGCATTGGTGTGAGTGCGCTCGGACATTGTCATCCAAAAGTAGTGCATGCTATACAAACACAAGCCGCAAAGTATGCACATACGCTTGTGTATGGCGAATTTATTCAATCGCCACAAGTACAATTGGCAAAATATGTAACAGATTTGTTGCCACAAAATTTGTCAGCTGTTTATTTTACTAATTCAGGAGCAGAAGCTACGGAAGGCGCCATGAAATTAGCAAAACGATTTACCTGCAAAACAGAAATTATTTCGTGTTACAATTCTTATCATGGTAGCACACAAGGCGCTTTAAGCTTGAATGGTGATGAGTATTTTAAGTCGAACTATCGGCCATTATTGCCAGATACAAGACAAATACGCTACAATAATTTTGATGACATTCATTTAATTACAAAAAAAACTGCTGCCATATTTTTAGAACCAGTGCAAGCAGAAGCAGGCATCATTGTGCCAGACGAAAATTACTTACATGCCGTGCGCAAAAGATGTGATGAAACAAACACACTTTTAGTTTTTGATGAAATACAAACAGGCTGTGGCAGAACAGGTAATTTATTTCGCTTTCAAACAGAAAATGTGGTGCCAGATATTTTATTGCTCGGAAAAGCATTCGGTGGAGGCTTGCCTTTAGCAGCATTTATAGCCAGTAATGAAATTATGCAAGTGCTACAATATAATCCTGTGCTCGGTCACATTACAACATTTGGTGGTAATGCCGTTTGCTGTGCTGCAGGATTGGCTTCGCTGCAAGAAATTGAAGAGCAAAAATTGTATGCTGCCGCTGAAGAAAAAGCACAATTATTTATTCAATTATTACAACATGACGCTATTGAAAAAATACATAACTGCGGCTTGATGATGGCTGTGTACTTAGATAATTTCGATAATCTACGAAGTGTAATACAAAATTGTTTGGCTAATGGATTGATTACAGATTGGTTTTTATTTGCCAATAATTGTATGCGCATCGCACCGCCATTAATTATATCAGAAAATGAAATTAAACAAGCTTGTGCTATTATTTTAAAAGCGTTAGATGCAGTATATTAAACTAAGTTACATCCACGATATACGCAGAGTCCACTACGTGAGACTCTGCTATAAAACAAACAGAGTCCACTACGTGAGACTTTGTTAAAAAACAAAAAACAAAGTTGTCAGCTTTCTTTATCTCTGTTTATGAAAGCTGACAACTTTAATAACTATCTTGTAAAGTCCATTATAAGAAGATAAGTG
>JADKZZ010000208.1 GCA_020848475.1 Chitinophagales bacterium
ATAATCCTGAAGTATTAGCCAAAGCAGGATTGATAAAAGAAAAAAATGATAAACATTACGACTTTTTCAGAGACAGAGTGATGTTTCCGATACACAATGTGTCTGGAAAAGTAGTCGCATTTGGTGGCAGAATTTTAAAATCAAATAAAACAGAAACCAACACAAGTGTATATAATCCGAAATATATCAATACTGCGGAGACTGATGTTTATCATAAAAGCCAAGTGTTATATGGCATTTCACACGCCAAAGCGGACATTCGTAAAAACGACGTTTGTTATTTAGTGGAAGGCTATACGGATGTGATTTCCTTACATCAAGCAGGCATCAAAAATGTAGTGGCGTCAAGCGGAACTGCATTGACGAAAGAGCAAGTGCTACTCATCAAACGATTTACACAAAACATGGTGATCTTGTATGACGGCGATGCAGCAGGCATTAAAGCAGCGATTCGTGGCTTAGATATCGTGCTCGAACAGGGTTTGAATGTTAAGTTGGTACTATTGCCTGATGGTGAAGATCCAGACTCTTTTGTGTCTAAAAATGGAACTGATTTTACTTTAGATTTTATTGCACGCAAACAACAAGATTTTATCTTGTTTAAAGCATCACAAGGCATTGAAGAAGCCAAAAATGATCCTATTAAAAAAACAGAAATCATTAAGGATATCATTAGTAGTATAGCGAAAGTAGATGATACTATCAAGCGCCAGCTATATATCAAGCAATGTGCTACAATTGTAGATATTCCTGAAAATATTTTAACTAATGAAACGAATAAAATTCGTACACAGCTATTTAGAAAAAATATTGAAATTTCGCAAGAAGATGCAACGAATTTAATCAAACATGTAAGTGCAGAGATTGACCACCATCAGCAAGTGTCAAAAACACCACACTTGTACTTTCAAGAGCGTGATATTATTCGCATTTTGATAGAACACGGCGATAAAGAAATGACTGAAGAACATTCTGTTGCCGAATATGTGATTTTTGAGTTGGTTGATATCGAATTCAATAATGCAACTTTTGGGAAAATTATAAAATTATTTTTAGATGCTTATCAAAACGATATTCCGTTCGATAAACTCAAAGATATAAGCACCATCGAAGACAAAGGGGTTAAAGATTGTCTTATCGAATTGATGTCCTCACCATACGAACTGAGCCCGAATTGGTTCGACAAACATGAAATTGTCGTTAAAGATGTAAACAGAACTTTTAAATCAGATGTTGTCTCCGTGATGTTGCGTTTCCGTTATTTCAAATTGATGGAAGCCATACAAATGATAGATGCAAAAATTAAATCGGCAGAAGATAGTGGTCAGTTTGAAGAAATGTTGGCCACTATGATGAAAAAAATAGAATATAATGATGAGAAAAAGAAATTAGCCAAGGAAATCCAAACCGTTATTCACCCATTTTAGGCATATTCGTCTTAAATACTATTAACAAATAGCGAATTCAAACAAATACGGAACGAATTTCGTAACTTCGCGGTTTAATTTGTAAAAAAACAAAGTATTTAGCGTATTCTCATTTTTCAAATAATAAACCTTCAATTAATATATGTTATTATTAGCCATAAGCGGAACAGCAACTAAAGTTATATTACTTATTTTAAGCTTATCCATATTAGTAGTATTACATGAATTAGGTCACTTTATTCCAGCAAAACTATTTGGTACTAAAGTGCATAAATTTTATCTATTTTTCGATTTCTTATTTCCATTTCCAAATATTGCTAATTTCAGTCTATTCAAAAAGAAAATAGGCGACACAGAATATGGCATCGGCTGGTTTCCATTTGGCGGATATGTCCAAATTGCTGGTATGGCAGATGAGACACAAGATGCCGAAGAATTAAAAAACTCAACGCCACAGCCTTGGGAATTTCGTAGCAAACCAGCTTGGCAAAGATTAATTATTATGATTGGAGGCGTAACCGTAAATATGGTATTAGCGATGATCATTTTTACAGGCTTACTTTGGAAATATGGCGAAGAATATTTGCCATTCAAAAACATGACCAATGGTATCATGGTAGTGGATTCATTGGCTTATGAAGTAGGCTTGCAAAATGGCGATAAAATTATTGCTATAGACCATCAACCAGCAGGTAATTTTGAAGAGTTTCAAAAAGATTTAGTGCTGAACGAAGCCAAAAACATCACGATAGAAAGAAATGGACAACAACAAGACATACAGTTTAAAGATGGATTTTTGTCTAAGTTGATGAAACAGAAAAAAGCCACTTTTGTCTTGCCACGCGTACCAAGCATCGTTGCGCAAGTACAAGATGGATCTGGAGCAGCTAAGGCAGGTTTGAAAATTGGCGATAAAATAACTGCTGTCAATAATGTGCCAACGCCTTTCTATGACCAAGTAAAGAATGAAATCACAGCCAATAAAGGCAAACAAATTGCAATGACAGTAGAGCGCAACGGCAAACCACTTGTTTTGCAGGGCACTGTTTCGCCTGAAGGTTTGTTTGGCTTCGGCACACAATTATATTCCGAACTGCTAAAAACAGATAGAGTTGATTATAATTTTGCAGCAGCGGTGCCTGCAGGTATCGAAAAATCGTTTAGCACACTCGCTAATTATTTCAAAAGCTTGAAAATGCTATTCACTTCAAAAGAAGTAAAAGTGAAAGATAGCTTAGGTGGTTTTATTTCCATGGGAAAAATGTTTCCTGACACATTTGATTGGGAGCACTTTTGGATATTAACAGCAACAATCTCTGTGATTTTGGCATTTATGAATATTCTACCGATTCCAATGTTAGATGGTGGTTATGTTGTGTTTTTATTGTATGAAATGCTACGCGGAAAACCAGCACCAGAAAAGGTACAACAAGTAGCACAAAGCATAGGTATGTTCATCATTTTAGGTTTATTGCTGTTTGCCAATGGTATGGATTTTATAAGAGCAATTTTTAATTAAAATATTTTGTCAAACATAGTTGTGAATTTGCTTTTTTCACTATCTTTGCCAACCGTTCTTTTAACCTTTAATAAAACGACACATTTAATGATGTAGTTTTAATTAATATCAGCCGAAGTGGCGGAACTGGTAGACGCGCACGACTCAAACTCGTGTACGCAAGTGTGTGGGTTCGAGTCCCACCTTCGGTACTAAAAAATGCAACCTTCGTGTTGCATTTTTTTTATTTTTTTAGTACAAAATTATCACTCAAAATTTATCATACTTTTCGTATTTTGCCAATCTTTAAAAAGTATATAACGAGCATAATATGTGTAAATTAATAGAATTAAGACCTCTACTTCACTAAAATCGCTTACTTACATTTCTTTTGAGTTAAATATTGAGCATTTAACTAAAAAATATTAAATCTATTTTGTAATTTAATGTCGATTTTGAATAATCATAACATTTATCCAACCAAAAACAACGAAAAATGAAAAAATTATTACTGGTTTTATTGCTTCTTGGAGTAATAGTACATGAGTCAGATGCTAAAATTCAAGCTGGCGTAGGCATCAAAGTAGGTCCTGCAATGGGCAGATGGAATAATGGTATTTTGAATCCTAAACTATCTACAGCAGGTGGTACAGTAGGCTTCCAACCAGGTGTGCATGCAGGTATTCAAGCGAGAATATGGTTCAATAAATTTGTAGGTATTAATTTAGCCGGAGAATTTAATATGCAAGGTAGCACATTTACACGTGTGTCAGGTGTAAATAGCCAAAAAGTAACTCATAAAGAAAACCAAATAACATTGCCTTTGTCTGTAATGGTTGGTTGGGGTAATGAACGCTTACGTGTTTTTGGTAACTTCGGCGGATATTTTGGTTATAATATTAATGGAAAAGACAAAGAAGCGATTTACTTAAATGGCAGTGAGCAACCTAACAGTGGTTTTACTAAAGCTGATTATAAAGAAAAATATAATAGCATAGATGTTGGTGTGCGTGTAGGTGGTGGTATCCAAGTATATGTTGACAAAAAATTGAAAAGCTGCGTTACTTTTGATATCAACTATGATTATGGCTTGATGAAAACATTTAGAGAGGAAGAACCTTCTTATTTCTCTAATCCAGAGAAAATAAAAATAACTCCTTCTAAATTGTTAATTGGTGTTGGATATTCATATACATTTGGCAAAAGCCAAGCAGAAGAAAAACCAAGAAGAGCAGGTGATATGATTACGGACTAATTCAGAAAGTAATAGATATGTATATAAAAAGGGAAAGCTTAAGCTTTCCCTTTTTTATGTAATGTAGCATAATCTTTTGCGCCATAACTTATAATTACATCGGCACCAGCACGATGAATACTTAATAAGGTTTCAGCCAAACATTTTTCGTAATCGAGCCAGCCATTTTTAGCAGCAGCTTGCAACATAGCATACTCGCCACTAACGTGATATGCAGCAATTGGAAGTGGAAAATTTTGTTTCAAATCTTGAATAATATCTAAATAAAGTGTTGCAGGTTTCACCATCATAAAATCAGCACCTTCTGTATAGTCGAGTTCGGCTTCAATTAAGGCTTCTCGCTTATTGCCCGGATTCATTTGGTAAGTTTTCTTATCGCCAGACTTAGGCGCAGAGTCTAAAGCATCTCTGAATGGACCATAAAATGCACTTGCATATTTTGCCGTGTAAGACATGATAGAAGTATCCGTAAAACCTTTTAAGTCTAATTGCTCGCGAATGTATGCAACGCGACCGTCCATCATGTCGCTTGGTCCAAGAATATCAATGCCTGCTTCTGCTTGTGCCAATGACATTTTTGCTAAAATAGGCAATGTTTTATCATTGATAATTTTACCATTTTCAACATAACCATCATGACCATCTGAAGAGTATGGATCCATGGCAACATCACTAATTAAACATGATTCAGGAAATTTCTTTTTAATTTCTTTTATTGCTTTTAAATAAAAATTTTTGGCAGAATAACTATAAGTAGCTGTTTTATTTTTAAGCGCATCTTCAACTGCGGGAAATAGAATAAAGCTATTTACACCTACTTGCATGCATGCTTCGATTTCTTTTAAAGCATTATCAATGCTGAGTTGGTGAATATTTGTTAGTGACTTGATGGCATTTTTTTTCTTTTGACCATCTACCAAAAACAATGGTTGTACTAAGTGATTAACATGAAGTTTGGTTTCGATAGTTAAACCTCGTATAGCTTCACTTTTTCGATTTCTTCGTGGACGTTGTAACATGCAGCAAAGTTACTACTTAAGGCCTAATTTCTCCAATGAAAGCCTAATTTTTTGCTCTGTATCGTCAGTGTCAGCTTTTTCAAATTTTTTACCTAAAATAAGCTCGTACAATTCGATATATCTATTCGAAATATTTTGAACAATTTCGTCAGTCATTTCAGGAACAGTTTGTCCTTCTTTGCCCATGAAATTATTGTCAATTAACCACTCGCGTACAAATTCTTTGGAAAGTTGTTTTTGAGGTTCATTGTTTTTTAATCGTGTTTCAAATCCATCAGCATAAAAATAACGCGAAGAATCTGGTGTATGTATTTCATCGATTAAGTAAATAGTATCGCCAATTTTTCCAAATTCATATTTAGTATCAACCAATAGCAAACCTTGCTTTGCAGCTATTTCTGTGCCACGTTGAAATACTTGTTGTGTATAGTGTTCTAATTGTTCATAATCTGACTTGGAAACAATACCGCGTGCAATGATTTCTTCTTTAGATATTTCTTCATCATGACCTACCACCGCTTTTGTAGTTGGTGTAATAATTGGTGTGTCAAATTTTTGATTTTCTATCATGCCTTCTGGCAATGCAACTCCACATAATGTACGTTCTCCATTTTTATATGCTCTCCATGCCGACCCAGCAAGGTAACCGCGAATGACCATTTCTACGCGAAACGGTTCGCAAACTTTTCCAATCGTAACATTAGGTGCTGGAGTGTCAATCACCCAATTGGGAACGATGTCACTTGTTTGTGCTAAAAAATTAGCTGCAATTTGGTTCAGCACTTGTCCTTTATATGGAATTGGTTTTGGCAATACGACGTCAAATGCTGAGATTCGATTGCTAACAATCATTACCAAATACTGATCATCAATATTATATACATCTCGTACCTTTCCTTTATAAAAACTCTTTTGATGTGGAAAATGAAATGGTGCTTCCATGGAAGTATTTATTTTTTACAAAAATACGCTAAAGCAAATGGAAATACATAAGTATGTTTCCACAGGTATAGTTTTGTTAACAGCAAATAAAAGATTGTTTTTTCACAGCAGGCTATTTTGTTTAAAACTTGCCATTATATTCCATTTAATTGCTTTTAGAAATTTGTACATTTGTAAACCATGGAAAATTTCATCGTTTCGGCTCGTAAATATCGTCCTGCAAAATTCTTAGATGTAGTAGGGCAAGAGCAAGTTTCTGAAACGCTGAAAAAAGCATTGTCCAGCGGCAAATTAGCACAATCATTTTTGTTTTGTGGACCACGTGGTGTAGGTAAAACAACGTGTGCTCGTATTTTAGCGAAGGCGATAAATTGCGAAAATCCAGGAGCCGATTTTGAACCTTGCAATCAATGTAATTCGTGTGTGTCATTTTCCCAAAATGCTTCTTTTAATATATTCGAATTAGATGCAGCATCAAACAATAGTGTTGATGATATTCGAACTTTAGTTGACCAAGTTAGATTTGCGCCACAAAGTGGAAAATATAAAGTGTATATCATCGATGAGGTGCATATGTTATCGCCTGGTGCCTTTAATGCCTTTTTAAAAACATTAGAAGAGCCACCAAGCTACGCCATTTTCATTTTAGCGACTACAGAAAAGCATAAAATTATTCCAACAATTTTATCGCGCTGTCAAATATTTGATTTCAAAAGAATTTCGGATAAAGATATCGTAAAGCAATTGCAGAAAATTTGCGATAGTGAAGGCGTACAAGCTGAACCATCAGCATTACATATCATTGCGCAGAAAGCAGATGGTGGATTGCGTGATGCTTTATCGCTGTTCGATAAAATAGTGAGCTATGCAGGTAAGCAAGTCAGCTATCAAGATGTAATTTCTAATCTCAATATTTTGGATTATGAATACTATTTCAAAATTACCAATTTCTTTATGTTGGAAGACGCGGCAAGTGTTTTGAATGCTTTCAATGAAATTATTAATAATGGCTTCGATGGTGAAATGTTTTTGTTAGGCATGGCAGAACATTTTAGAAATTTGCTCATCAGTAAAGATGAAAAAACAGTGCCATTATTGGAAGCTGCAGAAGATGTAAAAGCAAAATATTTAGCTCAAGCAAAATTGCTTAATGAAACATTTTTACTCAATGCTTTAAGCATTATCAATCAATGTGATATTGAATATAAGACAACAAAAAATAAACGCCTACATGTAGAGTTGTCATTGTTGAAAATTTGTTATTTGAATACACAAATAGAAAGTACAATCTCATTGATTTTAGGTGAAAAAAAAAACTAAAATCACTTCTTCAGTTTTATAAGCAACAGAAACAACAACAGGTTGATGTGCAATTAGAAGATGAATCTGTAAATAGTTTACATACTAAAGCGATTCAAGCTGTAATTGCTGATACAAACGTGCTAAAACAACAAGTAGACAATACGACTACTTCGCAAGAAAATAAACAACAAGCTACACTTGAACACACAGAATTAAATACAAATGCTATTACATCTATAACGGCCCAAAAATCAAAACGCGAACTGCCAAAAACCTCGAGTATTGGTAGTATGTTTAAAAATTTAGAAAAACAAAATGTCGAAAAAAAAGTAGAGGCAAAACTGGAACTTACACCAGAAAATACAATTGTAATTTGGAATAAATTTTTGAATGAAAATAAGGCAAACTTGCACAGTTCATTTTTAAGCGCAGCGCAAAGCCATCCACCAGTTTTGGAAGATGATAAAATTGTATTTACAGCATCGAATAATGTTACCTTAGAAATGTTACAATTGCACAAGATGGACATTACTGCTTTTTTTAGATTGCGTACAACTTCAGCATCGGTAGTGCCTGTGTTTGTCCTAAACCGTGCTGAATCACCAATTAAAGATTATAAGACTAACAAAGATCGTTTAAAAGATATGATTGATTCGAATGACTCCATTATGA
This sequence comes from Chitinophagales bacterium, assembly GCA_020848475.1. Taxonomy (GTDB): domain Bacteria; phylum Bacteroidota; class Bacteroidia; order Chitinophagales; family JADIYW01; genus JADJSS01. The sequence continues at coordinate 8,116 of JADKZZ010000208.1, forward strand.
AATTAATTGAAAAATTCGATTTAAATATGGAATAGAAATTAGAAGATATTATGAATAAAAAAACAGTAGTGATAGGCGCCAGCGCAAAACAAGATAGATACAGCAATAAAGCCGTACGTATGTTGCAATTTCACCATCATGATGTGATTGCACTTGGTTTTGAAAATGCGCAAATTAATGATATTTCTATACAAACTATATGGCAGCATTACGATAATGTTCATACAATATCTTTGTATTTGAATTCACAAAGACAAAAAGAATAT
>JADKZZ010000209.1 GCA_020848475.1 Chitinophagales bacterium
GAAAACACTTCTGGCAATGAGTTTGTCGTTCGTTCGAATTTCCAATCGCTATGATTATTCCACATAATTTAGTGCAATGTTAAAATATTAATTTTTAAGATAACAATATTATTTTTAGATTAGCTTAAAATTATTGCCATGAATAACTTAAGTGCAGTAGAAGAAAATTATCTGAAATATATATATCAACTAGGCGAGACGCAAAATGGAATTGTCAAAACCAATGATTTAGCCTACAAGCTGGAACACTCAGCAGCATCAGTGACCGATATGCTCAAACGCCTATCCGATAAAAAGCTAGTGAGCTATAAAAAGTATTATGGCGTCTCATTGACAAAAATAGGGCAGCAAATTGCCATACAAGTCATGCGCAAACATCGCTTATGGGAAACATTCTTAGCCAAAAATTTGAAATTTACCTGGGACAAAATTCACGAAATTGCCGAGCAATTAGAACACATACAATCTGATGAACTAGTCGATAAAATGGATGAATATTTAGGATATCCAAAATTCGACCCACACGGCGATCCAATTCCCGATAAGCACGGCAATATTCTGGTGCCAAACGTAATTTGTTTAACAGATGCTAAACTCAAAAAATTATATATACTGCAAAATGTAAATGATGACTCAGCATCATTCTTAAAATACTTAAATAAAATTCAATTACAACTCAACGACAAGATAAAAATTATCGAAAAAGAAGAGTTTGACGAAACCATGCTAATTATCGTAAATGACAAAAGACAAATTACCATCAGTAACGACGCTGCTCAAAATATGTTTGTAAAAAGTGTGTAAGTATTTAGGAAAAAAGACGTAAGATTACAAACAAAAATAACACGCTTATTTTGTCGTATGAGCATTAATATTTACAATTCAGCAGCATTGCCAGTGCCAGTAAAAATTATCGTGGAAGCACGACGCTCATCACGTGTGTCCTTAGGTAAAAATGAAGTAATCGTACGACTGCCTAAACATATTTCTGTTGCAGATAAAGAAAAGATTGTCAAACAATTTCTGATTTGGGCAAAACAACAAATACAAGACAATAATTACTACCAATTTCACCAAAATAAAATCGAAGTTTATCACAATAAACAACTCCATATTTTCGACACGCCATTTACCATAGAACTGGAATACATTGCCAGCGGCAGAAATAAACTCAGCTATCGTGGCGACCATATTCTAAAAATTTATTTACTTCAAAACATTCCGGAAGTCGATCAAAAACATCATATCCAACGCTTCTTGTTGCGCTTTACAGAAAAATACTTCTTGTCTAAAATCCAAGAACGCACCATCTATTGGAATGAGCGCTACTTCAAAGAAAAAATCGAAAAGATCGACATCAAGCACACCGTGTCACGTTGGGGCAGCTGTTCCTCTTCTCGCAAGCTATCCTTTGCCACAAAATTGCTTTTGCTGCCATGCGAAATCATCGACTATGTAATCGTTCACGAACTCGCGCACCTCAAAGAAATGAACCATTCACCAAAATTTTGGAAACATGTAGAAAACGCCATGCCTGCCTATCAAACACACAGAAAATGGCTACAACAACACGGCAGCAAAATTGACTTTTAATTTCATAACTTTGCAACATGTTACATCAAATAAATTTCAAAAAATACGGCCTCTGGTCGATGCTTTGCGCACTATTCCTCTTTACCGCTTGTCGCTATAGCAAAGAACCAAAAACATTTGAAAACAAAGATATCAGCATACAATTTCCATCTTATTTGTTTGAAGCAGATGACGTCTATCCAGCAAAAAACAGCATTCTGCAAGCAAAAAACGAATACCGCGACGTCTATTTTATCCTAGTTGACCACGGCCCAAAACCAGGCGCTCAAGGCTTCGAATTAATGTGCGACTCCATATTTAACCAATTAAAACGCAACCTTAAAGAACCAAACATAGAAGCGAAAGACACACTATTTACAACTGTCAATCAGTTCAAAGTCAAAGAATATCAACTTTCCGGCATTTTATCATCAGAAAAACAAGACCACAGATTTCAGTTCGTCATCGACGTCTTCGAAGCGCCAAATGGACATATTTATCAAACCGCAGGCTGGCTCTTGCGCACCAAACGCGATTTGTGGCTCAAAGACTTGCAAACAGCAGCCTATTCTTTACAATCTAAATCGACTAAATAAGGGCGTTGCGCCGCCACACCAACAGCCAAGCAGGCGCCGCGCTTTTCGCTACAATCTTTTTTGCTGTGCTTAGTAATTGCCATCACACAAAAAAGTATTTCCGCTACAATCGCTAACGCACACAATACAAAATTCTCGTTTTTATAACCATAAATAACGAAACAAGTAATGCTCTCAAACATTAATATCCTTAACTTTGTTATGCTTGGAAAATTTAAATAAAATATCAACAGACCCAACAGCGGCAACACGAAAACAAGACCATATCCATTTGGCATTTCAATCACAAGTAGAAAATGCATTATTAGATCCACGCTTTTCTTACGAACCTATTTTATCTAAACATCCTGACGAGGCATTACCATAAACACGTTTCTTAGGCAAAACAATGGCGGCACCAATTTGGGTGTCGAGCATGACAGGTGGCACTGAAAAAGCCTATCAGATTAACGCAAATTTGGCACGCGCATGCAAGCAATTCGGCATGGGCATGGGTTTAGGTTCTTGCCGTGCATTGCTAGAAAGTGATGAACGACTCAAAGATTTTAACTTTAGAAATATTATCGGCGATACACTTCCTTTTTATATCAATATTGGCATAGCACAATTAGAAGCATTACTGCAAAATAACAAGCTTTATCAAATTGACCAATTAATAGACAAACTCCGTGCTGATGGCATTATTATACATGTCAATCCTTTGCAAGAATGGCTACAACCAGAAGGCGACAAGATTACACAAGCACCAATTATTACGATACAACAACTCTTAGATACAACAACACAAAAAGTAATCGTAAAAGAAGTTGGTCAAGGGTTTGGAAAAGAAAGTTTGCGCGCATTATTACAATTGCCAATCGAAGCACTTGAGTTTGCAGCACATGGTGGTACAAACTTTTCTATGATAGAGTTGCTACGTAGCGACAAACAGAAAATGGAAGCCTATCAGCCAATAACAAAAATTGGACATAGCGCAACAGAAATGACTATGTATGTCAATGAACTACAAAATGAACTTGGTGATAAGATACTGTGTAAACAATATATCATTTCCGGTGGCATCAAAAACTTTTTAGATGCTTACTATCTAATGGAAAAAATAAACGCTACTGCCGTTTATGGACAAGCATCAGCATTGTTGAAATATGCAACATCTTCCTACGAAGAATTAGAACAGTATTTACATTTCCAAATAGAAGGACTAAAACTGGCGAAAGCATTTTTAAAAGTGAAATAAATAATATGAAAAAGATATCAGGCTATTCTAAGCTTAGCAAAGAACAAAAAATAAACTGGTTAGTTGAAAATTATTTAAACAATGACGAAACCGCAAAATCAGAGTTGATATCATATTGGCATCGCGATTTGCACACACAAAAAATATTAGATGAGTTTTCTGAAAATACCATTAGCAATTATTTTTTTCCATTTTCAGTAGCGCCTAATTTTTTAATCAATGGCGAATGGTATTGCCTGCCAATGGCCATAGAAGAAAGCTCTGTAGTAGCAGCGATGAGTAATGCCGCAAAATATTGGAGTGAACGCGGTGGTTTTACCACAGAAATTTTGGGGACAAGCAAAGTTGGTCAAGTACACTTTATCTATAAAGGCGATGAGGAACAATTAAAAGCTGATTTTTCGACAATAAAAAACCAATTATTAGAAGGCAGTAAATATATTTCCTACAATATGGAACAGCGTGGTGGCGGAGTTGTAGATATAGAATTGGTAGATATGACGCAACACGAAGCTGGCTATTTCCAGCTTAAAGCAACATTCGAAACTTGTGATTCCATGGGCGCCAACTTCATTAACACTTGCTTAGAAGAATATGCATCTACGCTTAAAGAGTTGGTAGGCAATAATCCAAAATACGGAACAGTAAAAATAATTTTAGCTATCGTATCTAATTACACACCAAATTGTATCGCACGTGCTACAGTATCTTGTA
>JADKZZ010000210.1 GCA_020848475.1 Chitinophagales bacterium
GAAAATATTATACAACACAGAACGAATAATGGCATTTTTAAATCGAGAAAAGAACTGTTACAAGTAAGTAGATTAGGAGAAAAAATATTCGAACAAGCAGCAGGGTTTTTACGAATTGCTGATGCTCAAAATCCATTAGACAATAGTGCTGTGCATCCTGAAAGATATACATTGGTAGAGCAAATGGCACATGACCAAAATGTGACCATACAAGAATTGCTTGCGAATAAAGATGTCAGAAAAAAAATTGACTTAAAAAAATATATTTCTGAAGAAGTAGGTTTACCTACATTACAAGATATTTTGAAAGAATTAGAAAAACCTGGCAGAGATCCGCGCGACGAAATCCAAGCTTTTGAATTTGATGCAACAATAAAAACGATTGAAGACTTACACACAGGCATGGTCGTCCCAGGTATTGTCACTAATATTACTAATTTCGGTTGTTTTGTCAATATTGGTGTAAAGCAAGATGGATTAATTCATATCTCAGAATTAGCCAATAAATTTATCAAAGACCCAAATGAAATAGTAAAACTACAACAAGCTATTCGAGTAAAAATTATTGAAGTGGATCTAAGCAGAAAACGCATCGTTCTTAGCAAAAAACAAGCAGAATAAAACAACATTATTTTTTATAAAATTACAATTGCTCTGGTCTATTTTATAACTTTATAAAATGACATTCGTTGCAATAGATTTTGAAACAGCGACTTCGCAACCTTATTCTGCTTGTGCCGTCGGAATTATATCTGTTCAAGACAGCGTGATAACTGACGAGTTTGAATGTTTGATTCAGCCGCCAAAGAATCTATATTTTCAACAAAATACAAAGGTTCATGGCTTGTCTGCAAATGACACTAAACATGCGCTTTCATTTGACAATGTATTTGTAGAAATACAGCAGCGATTAATAGGAAAACAAGTTGTTGCACACAATGAAAGTTTTGATCGAAATGTATTGAAACAATGCATTGCTCATTATCAATTATCTTCAAAAGGATTACTGCTTCATCGAAATTGGAATTGCACCGTAAAACTATCACAGCATTTAGGTTATTCGCCAAATAAACTTAGCGATTGCTGTCAACGGTTTAATATTCCACTACAACATCATGATGCATTGTCTGATGCACGTGCATGTGCTATTTTATTCATGCAATTATCTGCACAACAAAGAAAAAATAAGATGTATCTGTTTTAAGAAAAATTGAAATTAAGGAACAGCATTTATCGAATCAACTATTGCTTTGGCAGCACCAATTTCATAAAAATCAACACCTAAAAAATTGACAAAATGGCTATTGGCTGTTGCACAATCTTGGACTCGCTTGCCAACGACTGCTCTCGCATTTGCTTGAGGCGCTAAATTTTTATCTGGCAAACCTAACACATTTTGCAACCAATGATTGATTAAATACAATTCCTTTGTACCGCTTCCACCACGGTTGACATCAGTATCAAACTGACTTGTATTTTGATAAGAATATTTCGTATCAAATATCATAGACCACGCATAATGTAAATAACTAATTGAAGGCAATTTGCTAAATTCTGCAAATAATACTAAACGTTGATTGCTATCAATCATCGATTGTAATGTTGGCCAATTAGCCGTATTATGTGTATATGTCATTGCACTCAGTCCACTACTATCAATTGCCTTTTGCAATTGTGCATTGCTGCCTTCATTTTGAAAAATAATGCTCACTACACTTTTAGGATTGGTCACCATAAAATCGTTTACCTCTTTTAGCACATCTACTAAATTTTGCGAACCCATTGCTTCAATAGCATGATATGTTTTTGCAACACCACCAGCACCGTCATAAGTGTCTATCATTAAACCACGTACACCGTTTTGCAATTGATGTGTAATAGAGTGTGTTTGATTAGGAATGGCGTACGATTTCTCCGAATTATTCATCGCATTATGTGTCATCAGGAAACAAACTTCATCGTAATGCTTCTTTAATAATGTGTCTTCTTTGTCATCATTTTTTGTTTTAGTACAAGCTACAATAAATGCAAAAGAGAAAATCAAAATATTTATCGAGCAAAAAGCATATCTTTTCATAAGCAATGTATATTTTGTAAAAGTCAAATTTATAATAAATCGAGCATAAGTATAAATTTTTTAATCGATTTTTATTAATATAGTATCACTTTATGGCTACGCAAAAGAAAAATATCATATCAAAAATTTTTGACGACCAACGGATACAAGAATATGTGAACGTATTTCCTAATAACGTTGGCTCTTTTGGATTTGATGCTTGGGGTTTTAATATCAAGAATATGAAAAACAACATGCGTTTTACCAAATATTTGTATGAAGAATTTTACAAAGTAGAAGCTTTTGGTTTAGAAAATATTCCTAAAGATGGCAGATGTTTAATTATTCCTAACCACAGTGGGCAATTGCCATTTGATGGCATGCTGGTAGGCTACGCCATGATTACTAATGAAAAAGGACCACGAGCACCAAAGGCAATGGTGGAGCGATTTCTACCAACCGTTCCGTTTATTGGCAATTGGCTAAACTCCGTTGGTGCGGTTATTGGCGACCCGATAAATTGCGAGCGAATGCTTGAAAGAGAAGAAGCTATTGTTGTATTTCCAGAAGGCGTTCGCGGCTCTAATAAATTATACAAACACAAATACCAATTGCAACGCTTTGGTGCTGGCTTTATGCATTTAGCCATGAAACACGATGCACCTATTATTCCAGTAGGAATTGTAGGCATGGAGGAAACTATACGCTCCTACGCAGACATTAAACCATTAGCCAATTTATTGGGCATGCCCGTTGCACCTTTAGTTATTCCATTTATTTTTCCATCAAAAGTTTATCTCTTATTTGGAAAGCCTATTTATTTTAAAAATGATACTTATAAAGAAAGTGAAATAAATACGCGAGTTGATATAGTAAAAGACGCAATCAATGAATTGCTAAAAGAAGGATTAGCCAAACGCGAAGCATATATACAAGAAAAGAAGCAAAAAAATAAGTAAATACAAGCAAAAACCTAAACGATTAATTATGGAACCGAGAAAGAAAATTTTAGTAACAGGTGCTGCGGGTGCATTAGCAAAAAAAGTAATCGACAAACTTAAAAAAGATTATAAGATTATTGCGGTTGACTTTAGAACAAAAGTAGATTTAGGGATTCCTGTAGAGAGCTATAAAGTGGATTTTAATAAAAGACTTTTTGAAGATATTTTCCGCGAACATCAGTTTGACGGCATTATACATTTGGGAAGAATATCTGCACAGGAATTAAATAGATTTACGCGTTATAATGCCAATGTAATTGGTACAAAAAAATTATTCGATTTAGCACGCAAATACAATGTGCCAAAAACATTGGTATTGTCCACTTATTTCGTTTATGGCGCTTCAGCATATAATCCGTCCTTGCTCGACGAAACAACGCCATTAAAAGCATCAGAGCTCACAATGGATTTAGTAGATTCTGTCGAGTTGGAAAATTTATCAACTATCTATTTATACAAACATCCGGAACTCAATATTACTGTTTTACGTCCGTGCAATATTGCTGGGCCTGGTGTTCGCAATACTTTCTCTTTACTATTATCGGAAAAACGCTCGCCAGTTTTGTGGGGTTTTTCGCCTTTAATGCAATTCATACATATCGATGATATGCGTGATGCCATTTGTACAGCATTTGAAAAAAACTTTCCTGGCGTGTATAATGTAGCTCCTGATGATTATATCGGCTTCCAAGACGCTATTAAAGCAGCTGGCTCAAGTACTATACCTATTCCATCAATTCCACCATCATTAACAGAATCTATTTCTAAGTTTTTAAAATGGAAATCATTTCCACCATATCTCATTAATTACTTCAAATATCCTGTTATTATTGATGGAAGTTTGTTTGCCAAAACTTTCAACTTCCGGCCGAAGAAAACACTGTCCGATATTTTTACCTATTATAGAAATTTGAAATAATTAATAATACAAAAAAATGTATGTTTGTTTTTATAAACTTGATAGTGGCCCTTGCCGTCGTTGGTTTTTAACCAACGAACTACCCTCTCTGAAAATAATAAATATATTTTTATATCTTTAATTAGTGGAAGGCGAAACAGAAAGTGGTTTATTGGTTGAAAACCAACAACGGCGAGGACTTCCGACCAAAGAAAACGCTATCCGATATTTTTACCTATTATAGAAATTTGAAATAATTAATAATGTAAAAAATCGTAAGTATTTTGTTTTATAAACTCGATATGCGAACATTACTACTCTCTCTACTTTTAATTGCTTGTACCATACATTTACAAGCTAAAGAAAATACATTTTTTGCCGGTATAAAACTCAACAACGGCAGAAAAATTGATGCTATAAAAAATAGCTTTGCAAACGGAACATTTCGTGACAAAAGTTATTTCTTAAGCAATACCTATTATTTTGGTGGCACTATAAAAAATGTAAGTATTTCATGCGGTATTGCATATAACTTATATCATTTCAATGACAAAAGAGACTACTTATTACCAATATTTGGGCCAAACTATCAGAAAAAAAACAACCACATATTATCTATTCCATTTAATGTAGATTATAATATTAATATTTACAAAGAGAAATTATATGTTATTGTTGGCGCAGGCATCGAATATACAATTACTTTATCACAAGTTTTAAAACCATATAATGGCACTGTATTTCCTGATGTAAAGGTGAAGCACAAGGCTTTAAATAATACCTATAAAACACACGCGCTGCTTTTTAATTTCCGAAGCGGGTTGTTATATGCTGTCAATAAAAGAGTGGACATTTATACCTCATTTGATTTTGGTATTTATGCTAATAAATACATGGCATTACGCAATGATTATCCAAGCGCTAATAAAAAATACACCTATCTGTTAAGCAATAGTATTGGTGTGGCTATGAAATTTGGTAAACTAAAAAATAAATCAAAAAATTAGAAAAGTAGTTTGTAAAATTCTGCTACCGATTTTACTAATTGTATCGTTGCGCTTTCGCTTTTTACACTTTGATTGTATTTAGATATAATGATTTTTTCATAGCCTAATTTTCCTGCTTCAGCCACTCTTTGTTCTACTTTGTTTACAGCTCTAATTTCGCCGCTCAATCCTACTTCACCGCTAAAAGACTATTTATTATTTATTGCAATATCTTCATACGATGACAACAAAGCTGCTACTACAGCTAAATCCACTGCTGGATCTTCCACGCGCAAACCACCGGCGATATTAAGAAATACATCTTTTGCACCAAATCGAAAACCACATCTTTTATCCAAGACCGCCAAAAGCATACCTAATCTACGCAAATCGTAGCCAGTAGCACTGCGCTGTGGCGTGCCATACACTGCTGGCGACACTAAGGCTTGCACCTCTACCAACAAGGCACGCATGCCTTCCATCGTTACGGCAATGGCAACGCCACTCACCTGTTCATCTCTTTGTGTAATTAGCAATTCCGAAGGATTGCTGACAGCGCGCATGCCATCGCCACGCATTTCGTAAATACCTAATTCTGCTGTTGAACCAAAACGATTCTTTTGTGTACGCAAAATTCTATAGTTATAATTTCTATCACCTTCGAACTGCAAGACCGTATCCACCATGTGTTCTAATATTTTTGGACCAGCGATTGTGCCTTCTTTTGTGATGTGCCCTACAATAAAAATCGGCAAATGATGTCGCTTCGCATATTGCTGCAACACATGTGTCGCTTCACGGATTTGCGAAACGCTACCAGCAGCAGATTCTATTAATGGTGTTTCTAAAGTTTGTATTGAATCTATAACTAATAATTGAGGTTGTGTTTGTTCTATTTGTTGTACAATCGACTCTACAGATGTTTCTGTGTAAACTAAAATATCCGAATTTTGTTGATGTATTCTGTCAGCACGCATTTTCAATTGTTGCTCGCTTTCTTCGCCTGAAACATATAATGTTTTCAAGCCTTTTGTTTGCAATACAACCTGCAATAACAAGGTCGATTTTCCGATGCCAGGTTCACCTCCTATCAATATCAATGAGCCGGGAACTATGCCACCACCTAACACTCTATTTAACTCTGGGTCTGATGTTATAATGCGTTGTCTGTTTTCCGACGAAATTTCTGTTAACAGCTGTGGCTTGTTTTTAGGTGCATTCACAACAGCTGCGCTTTTTGACTTTGGCTCTATTAACTCTTCTACATAACTATTCCATTCGCCACAATTATTGCATTTTCCCATCCATTTTGGCGAGTTGGTGCCACAATTCTGACAAATGTATATGCTCTTGGTTTTAGACATGTGTGTAAAGATAAGCATGTATTATCGTAAATAGAAAGCTGATATTTGTAATAAATTATTTTTATGAAAAGAAGTTTGCTCTACTTGTTTGTTGCCATCGTATTTACCAACTGCGTCACGCAAAAAGAATATGACAAAGCTTTGAATGATTATTTAAATGAAGCCATAAAAAATAAATATTTGAATGAGTCTTTAGATTCTTTAAAGGCTGATTGCACGACCAAAAACACTCAACTTTCAACGCAAATTGAACAATTAAGAGCCGACTCCAGCGAATTGGCAACATTGATTGAGTCGATGAAAAAAGAAATCGATGAGCAAGCGCTTGAATATGCTAAACAACAACAAGAATATCTCAAAAAATTGAAAGATGCTGGCGATAAAAATCAGAAAACAAATGCCGATTTAATTCAAATGCAATTAGATTTAGAAAAACAACGTATCGCATTACAACAAAAAGAAACCGACCTTAAAAAAGCAAATACTGATTTGCTAGCACGTGAGGCCAAGATAAATGAACTTGAGAAATTATTAACAGAACAAAAAACAAAAGCAGATGCGCTGCGTGATGCCATTAAAAAAGCATTAACTGATTTTTCTGCTGGCGAATTAAGCGTGTACACCAAAGACGGAAAAGTATATGTGTCGATGTCAGATAAATTATTGTTCAAATCAGGCTCTACGACGGTAGAAAGCAAAGGCGTTGATGCATTGGGAAAACTTTCAGATGTCATCAAAAAAAATCCTGATATTTTAGTAAATATTGAAGGCCATACCGATAATGTGCCTTATGGAACAGGGAGCGGCCTTATCAAAGATAATTGGGATTTGAGCTTGATGCGTTCAAGTAGTGTGCTACATATTTTAACAGACAAATATAAAGTAAGCTCCTTGCAAGTCATTGCATCTGGACGTGGCGAGTTTTCGCCGAAAGAAAGCAATAGCACCGCCGACGGCAGAGCAGCCAATCGTAGAACAGAAATTATATTAGCGCCAAAAGTCGATAAACTATTGGATTTAGTAAATGGGCAATAAAAAATCGTAATTGTTTTTCTAAAAATTTATTGACTAAAATTAATATTTCGTTGATATACAAAGCAGTAATTTTGTGTTTTCAACATGGGCAACATCACAGACGGAAAGGATAAGAAAGAAATGGGTTTTTTCGACCACATCGAAGCATTGCGCTGGCATATCATGCGTTCTGCCATTGCTGTGGTTGCTGGTGCATTAATTGCATTTACACAAAAAAAATTCATTTTTGACTATTTACTGTTTGGGCCAACAAATGCACAATTTCCGACAAATCGTTTTTTCTGCTGGCTCGAAAACAATTACACATTTTTTCAAGGTTTATGTATAAAAGATGCCAAATTCACTTTCATCAATACAGACATTACAGGTCAGTTTATGCTACACATTCAAATGGCATTATATGTTGGTGCTATCGGCGCATTTCCTTATGTTTTTTGGGAAATCTGGCGATTTATAAAGCCGGCATTACATGAGCGTGAAATCAGAAATACACGTGGCATCGTGTTTATTACATCAATGCTATTTACTATTGGTTGTTTGTTTGGATATTTTATTATCGCTCCTTTTTCTATCAATTTTTTAGTACAATATCAAGCAACATCTATTGTCCTCAATATGATTGATATTAACAGCTACATCGGCTTATTGATTACGATGACGATACCAACAGGCATTTTATTTGAATTACCAATGTTGGTGTATTTACTAACAAAATTAGGCATCTTGACGCCAGAATTTATGCGCAAAGGTAGAAGAATTTCATATGTCGCCATATTAGTTGTTGTTGCCATTATCACACCACAAGGTGATGTTACAAGCTTATTGCTTATCTCTGCGCCTATATTTTTATTGTACGAATTAAGTATTGGCGTTTCTAATAGAGTGTACAAACAATTGGTGAAAGAAGAGGCTTATTAAGCCTTCATTTGCTTTGACAATATCACACCTTTTATAATTAAAAATTGTGCAGTTATGTAAGTACTCATAATCAGCAGTCGAGCTAAATCGAAAGGTTTATAAAATAAATTAATGGCAATACAAGCATCGGAAAACACGAATAAACACGCACCAATAAACACATATACAAAAGAACGAGACTCTACAAATCCATGGCGATTAAGTGCCATTATTGCCATTGTAATGATGACTAAAGTATAAATAATTACTGGCACTTTCATCGCGTCTAATGTTGGAAATAAAATATACAGTAGTGTTGCTACAAAAATAGCAAATGGCAAAAGTAAGCTTGGTTTTTTGCTAATAATTGATATTATATTTTTTCCTTTTATTTCATAATAAAAATAAAGACTATAAAAAATATGAGCAATTAAAAAGGATATTAAGCCAGCTAAGAAAAGCAGCTTTGGCGATATGACTGTTTGTGTTTTTGGAAACATTAAAAAGATATCGCCTAGCCACGAAAAGAATAGTGCCGCGTAAATCAAATGCATTACATTAGTTGCTTTAATTGTGCGATATACAAACAGCATTAATGTAGGCATCAGCAATACTTTTGAAGCATATTTTAGAGGTTCATTTCCCAGAAACTCAGCGCATACATTTAGCATGCCTATCAAAAAATAAAATAGTATGATTTGCATATTTGAATATAGTAAAAACAAAAATCATTTCTAATTATCAATAGTAATTATTCACAACTAAATACTATTTTTATGACATGAACGTACTTATCATCGGCGGTGGAAATATGGGCAGAAGCTTTGCTGAAAGCTTTTTAAACGCTAAAATATTAACACATAAACAGCTCACAGTTATAGAAAAAGATCATGCTCAAATTCAAGAACTGAATCGCATGAAATTAGGTCAAGTATATAATGATTACGGTGATTTTATAGTAGAGAAAGATTTAATCATCATTGCCGTAAAACCGCAAGATGCGTATGCCGTATATCCAAAATTACAACCATTTATCCAAGAAAAACATATCGTGCTTACCATTATGGCAGGCGTGAAGATCCAAGAGGTAGAACAACAGCTTGGCACAAACAAAGTTATTCGCTGTATGCCAAACTTACCATGTCAAATTGGATTAGGCGTAACTGGTTTTATGGTATCCGAAACCATACCACAACGCGATATCGATTTTATCCGCAAACTATTAGAAACAACAGGAATTTCTATTCAATTATATGATGAAGACAAGCTGAATGCCATCACGGCGATTACTGGCTCTGGCCCTGCTTATATTTTTTATTTTATGGACGCCATGATTCAAAAATCAATGGAATATGGTTTTACATTAACAGAAGCATCAAAAATGGTGGAACAAACTTTTTTAGGTGCTGTAGAGCTTTATAAAGTCAATGATTTATCGTGCAAAGAATGGATAAACAAAGTAGCCTCTAAAGGCGGAACCACAGAAGCAGCATTGAAATCTTTTAATCAATCAGCAGTTAGCAATAACATACAAAAAGGCATAGACGAGGCATTACAGCGCAGTCGTGATTTAAGTAAAAACTAAAGCAAACAAGCATTTCTTACTGTTGATATTTTATCATCATTGCAATACGAATAACGTCGACAAAAAAGTATATTTGTTATACATACAATAATTTATGGAGAGATTTACAGGTATTTTAGGCATCATTGCTATTTTAGGTATAGCATTTCTATTTTCCAATAATAAAAAAGCCATCAACTACAGATTAGTCATCAGTGGTCTTGCACTTCAATTAACACTAGCTTTGCTAATCTTAAAAGTGCCACCTGTAAAATCATTTTTTCAAACGCTGGGCGAAGGCATGAAAGCCATTGAAGGCTATGCGCAACAAGGAGCAGCATTCGTTTATGGTGGCATTATGACGGACACACATTCACCAAAAGGCGCCATCGATGCTTTGCCTTATGGTGCGCCTGGCACATTTGTGTTTGCCTTCAGCATTCCTGCTACAATTATTTTAGTTTGTGTATTAGTAGCCATTTTATATCATGTAGGCATTATGCAGCGTGTAGTAGCAGCCATTGCTCGCGTAATGAATTTTGTAATGCGTGTTTCTGGAGCTGAAGCACTCAGCAACGTGGCAAGTGCTTTTGTAGGGCAAGTGGAAGCACAGGTAATGATACGTCCTTACTTAGCAGGCATGACCAATAGCGAATTATTAGCATCAATGGCTGGCAGTATGGCATGTATCGCTGGTGGAATTTTAATTGTATATGTGAGTATGGGTGTGCCTGCGGAATATTTGATAGCAGCCAGCCTTATGGCAGCTCCTGCCGCATTAGTAATCTCTAAAATCGTATTTCCAGAAACGGAAGAATCACAAACGAAAGGAAAAGTAAGTGTAGAAATTAAAAGTCAATATACAAACATCATCGATGCTATTTCACACGGCGCAAGCGATGGCATGAAAATATCTGTAAATGTAATTGCGATGCTAATTGGTTTTATTGCGCTAATGGCATTAATCAATGCGCTATTAGGTCTAATTCATCCAAACTTAGGCTTAAATACCATCTTTGGCTATGTATTTTATCCATTGGCATGGGTCATGGGCGTTCCAAGTGAAGAAGTGATGAAAGTAGCAACCATGATGGGACAAAAATTAACCATTAACGAGTTTGTTGCTTATACCAGTTTAATTGCAGAGAAAGCGACGATGTCGCCAAAAGCATTAGCCATTGCAAGCTTCGCATTATGTGGATTCGCCAATTTTAGTTCTGTAGGCATTCAAATTGGAGGCATCGGAGAATTGGCACCTAGCCGACGTGCCGACTTAGCAAAACTCGGCTTAAAAGCATTACTTTGCGGTACTTTAGCTTCTTACCTTTCTGCAACAATTGCTGGCATGTTGATGTAATCAAGCAAGTGAAATGTCTGTTTCCTGTTTTGATTTATCAAAGTATAGATAGTAATACGATTGTAGTATAACAAACAAATACAAAGCAGCAATTAATCTTGGTTTAAATAATAAGCCATTTAGGTACGTTTCATTATGTAAATGTAAGTACCAACATATTCTTTCTAAGTTGAGAAAATAAGCAATAGATAAAATTAAAAAAATGCCATATCGTTTCGACAAAAAACTATAAGTAGCAATAAGCACAATCGCCGGATGCACATATCGTTCATGCATTTGTGTATTAAAAAAATAGAAATTTAGGGAACACAATGCTGTTATCAGAAAAATATTTTTGATTGGAAATTGAATATCTTTTGTAATAAAAGATTGCTTATACATAAAGTGCAAAAAAGGAAATAATGCCGCAAATGACAACACAAAAAACAAGAGTAAACCAATTTGATGATACGTCAAAGAACCAAATTTAACATTATCACTTATTTGATACATACCTTCAATAGAGACATTTGGCAACATAAAGGACCAGAAATTAAATGCACCTAAAGTTGGGAAATTATAAAATCCAACAGCATTTGTAATTACTGCAATAACTTTAGGCAATTGATGATGTAGTATAAATGGTAATAAAATAAAAATTTGTAAAACAATAGCGCATAAAATACCAATTAGTATTTTCTTGTACGACTTGTGTTGTAATAAATGAAAACACAAAATCATTGTTATAATTGGCACAAACACTAATGCTTGTAGTTTAAAATTCAATGCCAATGCTAAACAGATTATACTGATTACAGTTCTATTTTTAATAGCCATAATTAAAGCAACAAAACCAAAGCATGTATAAATAGCATCTACTTGTCCCCAAAATGCAGTATTATAAATAAATGCGGCATTCAACAGTAATACGAAAAAATAAAATATTTTATCTCGCATCGTTGGTACAAAATATACAGCAAAGTATGCTGCGCCAAAATCAAAAAGCAAGGTGAAATATTTAATGGTATATAGATTATCGCCAATGTCTTGAAAATTTCCTTGAATGTGCGTATGTAACCATAATACATATAAATATGCTGGCAAGTAATTGCAATTTTCTAGCTCGTAAATATGCGTAATTCCATGCGTAAATATATATTTTGACCAATTCATCCAGAATGTCATATCGCCTTGGTGGCCCCATTTATGCATGAGTAGTACATATATAAAATATAGCATTGCGATGAGCACATACCATCTGAATTTATCTTCTATTTGCGATTTCATGTTATATCTTTTCAAATATACCTTTTTAGTTTTAATATAAACATCATCGGCAACGCTTATATTTGTATCGCATGTCGAATTTTGAAACACTACATACTATCATTAAAAACTTACCTAAAAATCCAGGTGTTTATCGTTATTATGATATTGATGGAAATTTATTATACATTGGAAAAGCAAAAAATCTAAAAAATAGAGTTTCGTCCTACTTCGTGAATAAAGACCATTCCTTTCGCATTCAAATAATGGTCAAAAAAATTCACAATATAGAATACTCAATCGTGCCTACTGAAAAAGATGCCTTGTTGCTGGAAAATGCGCTCATCAAAGAACATCAACCAAAATATAATATCTTATTAAAAGACGACAAATCATTCCCATATATCAAAATATTAAATGAGCCATTTCCACGAATATTTTTTACTAGAAAGTATGAGCAAGATGGTGCAGAGTATTATGGTCCATATACCTCAGTCAATCAAGTGCGTTCAATTTTAGAACTGATAAAGAAATTATATCCAATACGAAATTGCTCACTTTCGCTGACAGAAAAAAATATTAAAGCAAAAAAATTCAAAGTCTGTCTTGAGTATCATATTGGCAATTGCTTAGCACCCTGTGTTGGTTTTCAAAGCAAAGAAAATTATGATAATAATATAGCACAAATTCGCAAAATTGTAAAAGGCAGATTGCATGAAGTACGGCAAACTTTAAAAGAGCAAATGCAAGCTTACGCAGAACAAATGGAATTTGAAAAAGCAGAACTCATTAAAATAAAATTACAATCACTGAAAGAATACATTAGCGTATCAACCGTAGTCAATCCAAGCTTAGGCAATTTTCATATATTTGGATTTGCAGAAGATGCGCAAAAAGCATACATCAATTATTTGTGCGTATATGAAGGCAGCATCATACGAACAAAAGCCATTACCTTACAAAAGAAATTAGATGAAACAAAAGAAGAGTTATTGAACTTCGCAATAAACGACATCTTAAGCGAACTGAAAGAAAAAGAAAACATCTTATTGCCTTTCGAATTAGAAAATGAAAATGAACAGATACAAATTCTAGTGCCAAAAATTGGCGAGAAAAAGAAATTAATAGAATTAGCTCAACGCAATGCTATTTTCCAGCTTCAAAAAGGAAAAGAAAAACCTAAGATAGACAACACAACACGTGTGTTGGCATTGATGAAAGA
>JADKZZ010000211.1 GCA_020848475.1 Chitinophagales bacterium
ATGCGGCTAAATATTTTACGACAAGTCCAAACAATCCTGAAATCAACAAAAGCCTTGATAAAATTACATCTACTTGCTTAGATGGTACTTTTCAATTATACAGTAAAGGTGCGACTGCGCCAATCGTACCAGACAATTTTATGGCACCAGGAAAAGGCTTACGCAAATTGGCAAATTTCTTAGAAATATTAAATCAACTCAATAAGAAAAAGTAGAAACAGTGTGCTATCATTTCTGAGTGTTCACTAAAAGAAAAATGTCTTTTCTCACTAACAGCAAGGAAAGACATTTTTAAAAATTTTGTTGAGTTGGAGTTGTTTCAAGACCTGTTTATATCGAAAAGGTAAATTACTTTTTCTACAGGTTTTTATATTTTTTAACCATTGCTCAATGCCGCTGCACCAGAAACAATCTCTGTTAATTCAGTGGTGATAGCTGCTTGACGCGCACGGTTATACATAATGTTCAATGATTTCAATAACTCATTTGCGTTTTCTGTTGCTTTGTCCATAGCTGTCATACGAGCGCCATGTTCTGAAGCGTTAGAATCTAATAAGTATCTAAAAAATTGTGTTTTTAATATTTTTGGTACCAAGTCATTCAAGATTTTTTCTTGTGACGGTTCAAACATATAATCTGATTTTGCTTTTGTGGTTCCAGCCGCAGCTGTGCTTGTTTGAATAGGCAAGAATTGTTCTGTTGTGGGCACTTGCGTTCCGGCATTTTTAAATTGACCATACACCACTTCTACCACATCATATTCTTTTTGTTCAAAAGCAATCATGATATATTCTGCTGCTTTCGACGCATCTTCGAAAGATAAATGGCTAAACAAATTACCAAAATCATTATTTACTTTAAGTTTAGATGATTTGAATGCGTCGTATCCTTTTTTGCCGATAGTCAGTAAATCTACTTTTCCTTTTGCTGCTAAATCGGCATATTTATCGTTTAACAAAGCCTTTGTAGATTTTACAGCATTGGCATTAAAACCACCACATAAACCTTTATCGGACGTAATTACAACAATTAGCGCTTTTTGTATAGCTCTTTGATTGGCAAAGGAAGAGTTCATTTCGTCGCCTAAGTTTGCAGCAAGATTTTGTAAAACGCTATTTAACTGATTTGCGTATGGACGAATCTGTACTATTCTGTCTGTTGCCTTTCTTAATTTAGCAGCAGACACCATTTTCATAGCTTTAGTAATCTGTGTAGTTGATTTTACAGATGCTATTCGTAATCGTACTTCCTTTAAATTTGCTCCCACTTTTTACTAATTTTTGAATTGTTGAATTAGAGAATTAATGAATAAATTCTTCATTCAAAATTATGCATACGCACTTTCCATAGATTTTGCTAATGCTTCTACTTTTCCAGTTGCTTCGTCACTTAAGCCACCTTTTTTGAACTCTGCTAAAACTTCTGGATGTTTTGCTTCTAATGTGCTTAAGAAATCGCTTTCAAAAGTACGTACTTTTTCTACTGCAATATTTCTCAATAAACCTTTAGAACCTAAGTAGATAATGGCTACTTGTTTCTCTACCGTTAATGGAGAGTATTGTGCTTGTTTCAAAATTTCCACGTTGCGTTTACCTTTATCGATAACTGCTTTTGTTGCCGCATCTAAGTCAGAACCAAACTTAGCAAATGCTTCTAACTCGCGATATTGTGCTTGGTCTAATTTTAGTGTACCAGCAACTTTTTTCATGGATTTAATTTGAGCATTACCACCCACACGAGATACAGAAATACCTACGTTGATTGCTGGACGAACACCCGCATTAAACAAGTTCGCTTCCAAGAATATCTGACCGTCAGTAATTGAAATTACGTTGGTTGGAATATATGCAGAAACGTCGCCTGCTTGTGTTTCAATAATTGGTAATGCTGTTAAAGAACCACCACCTTTTACTTTTCCTTTTAATGATTCTGGTAAATCGTTCATCGTTGCAGCAATGCTGTCGTTGTTAATCACTTTTGCCGCACGTTCTAACAAACGAGAGTGTAAGTAGAATACGTCACCAGGATATGCCTCACGACCTGGAGGTCTTTTCAATAATAAAGAAACCTCGCGGTAAGCAACTGCTTGTTTAGATAAATCATCGTAAACGATTAATGCAGGACGACCCGTATCGCGGAAGAACTCGCCGATAGCTGCACCAGCGAAAGGTGCATAGAATTGAATAGGCGCAGGATCTGATGCGTTAGCCGCAACGATTACTGTATATGGCATTGCACCGTTTTCTTCTAATGTTTGTGCGATGTTTGCAACCGTAGATGCTTTTTGACCACAAGCCACATAGATACAGAAAACAGGTTCTCCTTTATCGTAAAATTCTTTTTGATTGATGATAGTGTCAATAGCAATTGCTGTTTTACCGGTTTGACGGTCACCGATAATCAACTCACGTTGACCACGACCGATTGGAATCATCGCATCGATAGATTTGATACCTGTTTGCAAAGGCTCCGTTACTGGCTGACGATAAATTACACCAGGTGCTTTTCTTTCTAATGGCATCTCGAATAGTTCGCCACCGATAGGACCTTTTCCGTCAATAGGTTGTCCAAGTGTATTTACCACACGACCCAACATGCCTTCGCCTACTTTTAATGAGGCAATTAAGCCTGTACGTTTTACACTGTCACCTTCTTTAATTTCGTCTGAAGGGCCCATTAAAACGACACCTACATTGTCTTCTTCTAAGTTCAATGCAATCGCATTCATGCCATTAGCAAATTCTACTAACTCACCCGCTTTCACTTGTGACAAGCCGTACACACGTGCGATACCGTCACCTACTTGTAACACGGTGCCTACTTCTTCCAATTGTGCTTCTGTAGAAACGTTGCCTAATTGCTGACGTAGTATTGCTGATATTTCATCTGGTCTTACTTCTACCATTGTATTATTGTTTATCTTAGTTTAAAGAAATTTCTTTTTTTATTTTATTCAATTTATAACGGACCGAGTTATCGTACAATTTGCCACCAAAATCTACAATAAAACCGCCGATTAAAGCAGCATCTACTTTTTTAGTAATTTTTATATTACTATAGCCAGACGTTGCTTTGATATATTTGATGATATTTTGCTCATTTGCTGCATCTAGCTCCGTAGCTGTTGTTACTGTTACCTCAGAGATACTTTTGCTTTCGTTATATTGGCGAAAGAATGCGCCAATAATATCTTGGATATAAGCTTCTCTGCCGTGTTGCAATAAAAGTTTCAAAAAAGAATCAGATTCCGTTTTGATTTTGCCACTAAAAATTTGTTGGATAATCGACAATTTTTTAGCTGCTTGCACTACTGGACTTTTAAATAAAGCTTTTAACTCTTTGCTGGCTTTCAATGTAGTATCCAACAAATTTAAATCTGCATACACAGCATCTAAAGTGCCCGCTTTTGCGGACTCATCAAATAATGCTTTTGCATATCGTTTTCCTACTTTTTCTGCTGACATTAGTTCAATTTATCTACTAGCGTATTGATATAAGATTGTTGATCTTTAGCAGTTTCTAATTCTCTGCCTAATACTTTTTGTGCAATGTCTAAAGAGAGTTTGCTTACTTCATTTTTCACTTCTGCTAAAGCTGCTTTCTTTTGTGCTTCAATCTCTACTTTTGCAGCTGCAATTATTTTAGCAGCTTCTTCTTTTGCTTTATTATGTGCATCTGCAATTACGCTTTCTTTCACATCTTTAGCTTCTTTCAAAATTTTAGCACTTTCTTCTTTTGCTTCTTTTAGCAATGCTGCATTATCTGATTGCAATTGCATCATTTCAGACTTTGCTTTATCCGCTGCAGAAAGCGCATCATCGATTGATTTTTCTCTATCTTTAATGGCGGTAACGATAGGTGTAAAAGCAAATTTACCCATCAAAAACCAGAACAATAAAAAGATAACTGTTGTCCAGAACAGCAAACCCAAATCGGGTAGAATTAAACTCATTGCATCAAATGCTAACATATGCATACGATTCCGTTTTGATTACCTCTTAAGGTAAGTTACTCGCTATTTAGCGAAATTAATTTTCAAAAGATGAAATTCAAAAAATTAAAAGCTCAATGAGATATCCTCATTGAGCTTCCCTATATTATTTCATCAAGAATGAGAAGATGATAGCGATTAATGCTGCACCTTCTACTAACGCTGCTGTTAAGATCATCGCACCTCTGATATCACCAGATGCTTCTGGTTGACGAGCAATTGCTTGAGTAGCGTTGCTTCCGATTAAACCGATTCCGATTCCTGCGCCTAAAGCTGCTAAACCTGCACCAAGTGCCGCGATTCCTGTAATTGTCATAACTAATGTTTTTTAATTGTTTTTATTTAAATTAAATTAATGATGTTCTGCTCCATGATGTTCGTGTTCTTCTACTGCTGCGCCAATAAAAATCGCCGTCAACAAAGTAAACACGTATGCTTGTAAGAATGCTACAAACAACTCCATAGCATTTACAAATATTACAATTGGAATAGCCAATGCACTTCCTACGGAAGCACCTGTAATGCTTTTTCCCATTTGACCAAAAATAAATATCAAACTCACAATACTTAAAATAGCAATATGGCCACCTAAGATATTACCAAACAAACGCAGCATTAATGCCATTGGCTTAATAAACATACCCACGATTTCTACTGGCGTAAGAATAACCAATACCCATTTTGGTACGCCTGGCATAGCAAATATGTGACCCCAGTAACTTTTATTGCCGTTAATATTAATTACTACAAATGCAATAACTGCCAATACACAAGTGAATGCAATATTGCCTGTCGTGTTGGCACTACCTGGAAAAAATGGAATTAAGCCTATTAAATTATTGCATAAAATAAAGAAGAATAATGACAATAAGAAAGGCACGAATTTCTCATATTTAGGTCCTATATTTTCTTTTGCAACATCATTCATTATAAAACTAACCACTGGCTCAATGACAGATTGTATGCCTTTTGGTGATGTGTTTTTGTTTTTCACATAAGCATTTTTTACTATCAATAATATTACTGTAAGTAAAATAAAGCTTAATAGGTATGTGAATACATTTTTAGTAATCGATAAATCTAAAAACTTAGAAGAATCAGCAGCCGAGAAGTAGCTCGCAATGTTCGCACTGCGTTGGCCTGTTGCTGCATCAACTACTCTGCCAGTATGAGGATCTAGTTTATAGCCTTCAACTTCATGTTCGCCGTGGTGAAACTTAGCTGAGTTGAAAATAGACAAATTACCATCGCGCAATAGGATACATGGTAAATGTAATGAATAATGATGTCCATCAATGGTAGCAATATGAAACTCATTCGCGTCAGCAATATGATTCATCACATGTTCTACAACAATTGCCGTTGCGTCTGCTTTTTCGTGCGATTCAGCGCCATGTGATGGTGCTTCGTTTGCTATTGCAAAAAATGGCATTAATGCCAATAACAATACAAGGAATATATGTTGTTTTCTTACCACTTTACTCTAAAATTGCGGTGCAAATATACGCATTTAGCTATGTATTTTA
>JADKZZ010000212.1 GCA_020848475.1 Chitinophagales bacterium
TCTTCAGCAAAATGATAATCGTTCAAGTCTGAAGGATGGAATCCTTTTTTGAAGAAGCTGAAATATTCTTTAAACACATCGCCATGTAATTCCATAAATAATCCTGTCGCAAATTCATAGAATTGTTTTGGCAATTTTGTAATTTGTAAATCTTTTCTATCTTGATATAAAAGCATTAAAGTGCCTACAGTTAAATAGAAATACAATATTGCTGTTGCAACTGGCATTGCAATAATACGTTTTGCATATTCATCTGGATCAACTTGTTGCAACACGTCAAATGCTACGCTTTTGTGTTCTATTTCTTCCGCTGCATGCCATTGGAATAGTTCTGCTAATTCTTGCGGAGCCGCGCTTGGCGTTACATCTACACGTGCAAAAATGGCATGTCCAAATAAAGCAGTAAAATGTTCTAAGCAAGTAGTAGCCACTAAGTCGATATTATTAATTTTAGTGCCTTCCAATTCTATTTTTGCCACTAATTTATGCAATAATTTATAGATATGGTTTTCGTAACCTTCGATAATATAACCGTTATCTTTCAAGATTGTCCAGAAACGCTCATGCATGCTACTGTGTATGCCTTCTTGACCACAGAAATTACGCACTTGTTTTTTTAACTTCTCGTCCTTAATGCTTTTTTGATGCTTCAATACCGAATTCACAAAGAAGCGTTCGCCTGTTGGAAATAAGATATGCAATACATTAATAAAGCTTGTGCTAAACGGATTGTTTTTATAGTAAAATTTTGATGTGTCTTTTTTGAACTGAAAATTGACACGGCGCACTTTGATTTCTTCTGGATCGTACGCTTTTTTTTCTACTTTCTCCGCCTTTTTTGCTGTTGTAGTTGCCATAATTGTTTGTTTAATTGAAAAATGTTGTTTTGTTTGTGTTATGCATAATTCTTGCCTTTTAATAATTCTACAGCAAGATGATAATTATCGATTTGATCAGGATGAAAATCTCTTTTAAAATATTGACCAAACTGTGAAGCTAATGTACCTCCAAAAGTTCGTCTAAAGTTTTTCAAAAATGTAAAAGTGTGTTTAGGTATATCTTTTGTTTTAATGTCTTTGTCATTATGTGTCAACATAACTGTGCCTAAACCTAAGTAAAACCAAAGGCCCCAAGTGGCTAGCACCATGCCTCCGATACGCAAGGCATAGCTATCATCTACTTTTTTTAGCACATCGAAAGGAATTGATTTATGTTCGATTTCTTCGGCTGCATGCCACATGAATAAATTTTTCATTTCTTCCGGCATTTTTTCAGTAATGTCTTCATTTAAAATGCCACTTTCTGCAAGCATTGCAGTGTAATGTTCTAAAGCAACAGTAACACTCAATGCAATTTTATTGCCTACATTATTTTTTACAAACTTTTTACGTGCCCATTTTTCAATGCCTTCCCAAGCTGAGTTTCTATACACATTTACAAATTTCATCGGCTGTAAATTTTGGTCTTCCATAATGTCCCAAAATTTTTGATGCTCTGCAAAATGTGTACCTTCTTGTCCAATGAAATTATCTACACGTCGTTTGAGTTCTGGATCATTTTTGTATGTATCTGCAAATGCTTTCACACTTCTAATAAAAAACTTTTCACCATCAGGAAATGCTAAATGTTGCGCATTCATAAAATGTGTAGCAATTGGATTGTCATTATACCAATGTTTAGGAAATGGTTTTTCAAATTTGAAATTTACCTTTCGTATTTTTGCATCTGGCTTATTGCTATTGTTTTCTGCCATTTGTTTTATTAACTATACTAAAATTAAAACAGATAATCATACCTTGCTTTATACAATAGATAAGAATGAGTTTTTTGATTATGAACACTTGTTTATTAATTTCTTCTTAATATCAATTTAATACACACGATAATACGTGCTTTATGACGAAATTTTGTATAAAATATTGAGATTTTAATACTTCTGACTATTATATTCGATGAATACTTGTGTTATTTTAGTTGAATGTATTTAAGTGTGTATTTTTATTAAAAATTCCTAAGATATAAATTTATAACCTCTTAGGAATTCTTCAATAGACATTCTTTTCTTTCCTTCGAGTTGTACTGTTAGTAACTCTAAAAAACCATCTGAACATTTTATTGCTAAATAGGTTTTGTTGTTTGTTATTATGCTTATTTGTAAATCGTTTTTACTTTCCACATCGATTGTTTCCGTAATTTCATTGTTGAATTGCCTTGCTTCAAATATTTTCAATACTTTTCCATCTATATATGTGAATGCCGTTGGAAAAGGAGAAAGTCCACGAATTAAATTATGAATTTCCGTTACAGATTTATTCCAGTCGATTAAACAGGTTTCTTTATATATCTTAGGTGCGTGTCGTAAAAATCCACTTTCTATGCTTGATTGTGTTTGCTGTATCACCGTATCTTCTTCAATGGCTTTTACTGTTTTTAGCACTAAAGAAGAACCGACATGCATTAGTTTATCATGCACATTTCCGGCATTATCTGTTGCTTCTATTTTTATTTTTTCTTGAAAAATAATGTTACCTGTATCGATTTCATGCTGTAGAAAAAATGTTGTCACACCTGTTTCATTTTCACCATTAATAACTGCCCAATTGATAGGTGCTGCGCCTCTGTATTGTGGCAACAAGGAAGCATGAAGGTTGAACGTGCCGAATGTTGGCATCTGCCATATTATCTCAGGCAGCATTCTAAAAGCAACAACAATAAATAAATTAGCATTTAAATTCTGCAATTCATTAATAAAATCAGGACTTTTCAGCTTTTCTGGTTGTAAAATATTTAATTCATTTTCAAGGGCATATTTTTTCACAGCAGATTGTTGTATTTGCTGTCCGCGTCCAGCTGGTTTGTCAGGTGCAGTAATAACGCCAACTACTTGGTACTTATTATCCAATAATGCAGCTAATGACGGCACCGCAAAATCTGGTGTTCCCATAAATACAATGCGCAACTGTTTTTTCATGCAACAAAAATACAATAAGGAAATGGATATATTGTCGAAAATTCAAGCAAGCCCTGCTTGATAAATTTCTTATTAAAAGCAATAATCTTTCTGTAATTTCGTATAAACTTTCTCGCTTGATTTGGATTGTGTTTTTGCTAACATTATTTTTGTTATTGTATGCCTACATCTTTTATCCGATGTTATTGCAACATAAAGCATTAGGCAAAAATATTTCATTTACTTCTTATTCACTTTCTGAAGAATTACCACATGTTGCTATTGTTATTCCTGTTTGCAATGAAGAAAAGGTGATAAAAGAAAAACTCGATAGTATATTTAATTGCAGCTATCCTTTAGATAAATTGCATGTTTATATTGGCTTGGATAATTGCACTGATGCATCAAAATCGATTATTACTACGAACTTCAATTTCCCAAATTTACATATCATTGAATTTACGGAGAGACAAGGAAAACCAAGTGTTCTCAATAAAATAATTGCAAATAATGTTACAGCTGAACATCATTTATTAATCTTAACGGATGCTAATGTCATCTTTAATCATAACACTATTTTCGAATTAGTAAAATATTTTAAAGAAAGTAGTATTGGACTTGTTGATGGAAACATTCAAGCTAAAAATATTGACAATCGACATGAGTTTGATTATTGGAATTATGAAACTTTAATAAAAATCAATGAAAGTAAATTATATAGTAAAATTTTAGGCCCTTCAGGTGCTTGTTATGCGATTAGAAAATCATTGTTTAATCCAATTCCCAATAATTTTTTAGTGGACGATTTTTATATTGGTTTTTCCATTATTACACAACAAAATAATGCAATTATTAATGTTGATGCGACATGTGTAGAAGTAAGCAACACAAATTGGAAGCAAGAATTTAACAGAAAAGTACGCATTGCAGCAGGAAACTTTCAAAATTTATGGTTTTTTAAAAAATATGCTTTCAACATTTTTTCTGCAATTGGTTTTATGTTTGTTTCTCATAAAGTAATCAGATGGAAAACGCCATTTCTTTTATTGATTTTATACTACATTTTATTGTTAGAATTTACATTGTTTGTTTTAATCGTAACCTTTACTTTACCAATAATTGATACAGTTTTCCGTATTTTTGGAGTGGAATTTAAACCATTACGTCAATTTCATTATTTTATAGTCATGAACATTGCCGTTTTTATTGGATTTTTAAAATTTTGTAAAGGAATTAAATCAAATGTCTGGCAACCAACAACAAGAAACTAACTACAGCTTAGATACCATTGAATGCGCTATCGAAGCCGTTAGAAACGGAAAAATAGTAATCGTCGTTGACGACGAAGATCGTGAAAACGAAGGAGATTTTATTACGGCTGCACGCAATGCAACACCTGAAATAATTAACTTCATGGCCACGCATGGTCGAGGACTTATTTGTGCACCATTAATTGAAGATAGATGCGTAGAATTGCAATTGGACCTGATGGTTAATTCTAATTCATCACATTATGAAACGCCATTTACAGTTTCTGTTGATTTAATTGGACATGGCTGCACTACTGGCATTTCTGCATCAGATAGAGCTAAAACGGTGCAAGCCTTAATCAACAAAAACACTAAACCAGATGAGTTGGGAAAGCCAGGCCATATTTTTCCATTAAAAGCAAAAAAAGAAGGTGTTTTACGACGTACTGGTCACACAGAAGCAGCAATAGACTTGGCTCGATTAGCTGGTTTTGAACCAGCTGGATTGCTCGTAGAAATATTGAAAGAAGATGGTGAATGTGCGCGTTTAAATGATTTATTTCCAATTGCCAAAAAATTCAATATGCCGATTATTTCTATTAAAGATTTAGTAGAATATCGCTTACAACACGACAGACTTATTCATAGAGAAGTTGAAGTGAAAATGCCTACAAAATATGGCGATTTCAAATTAGTAGCCTATAAACAAGTTGGCTCTACTGAAGAACATTTTGCTTTGGTAAAAGGAGAGTGGAAAGCAGGAGAACCAGTAATGGTACGTGTGCATTCATCTTGTATAACTGGTGATATTTTAGGCTCTTTGCGCTGTGATTGTGGCGATCAATTGCATAACGCCATGAAAATGGTAGAAAAAGAAGGCAAAGGTGTTATTTTATATATGATGCAAGAAGGCAGAGGTATTGGTTTTATGAATAAACTTAAAGCCTATAAGCTACAAGAAGAAGGCTTAGATACTGTTGATGCAAATTTGGCGCTTGGTTTCAAAGCCGACCAACGCGATTTTGGTATTGGCGCTCAAATATTACGTGATTTAAATATCACGAAAATGAAATTGATTACGAACAATCCTAAAAAACGTGCAGCATTAAAAGGCTATGGCTTAGAAATTGTTGAAAATATTGCCATCGAAACTGTTCCCAATCAACATAATCACAAATACCTTAGTACAAAACGCGATAAAATGGGACATGAGTTTACACAAATGCCTAAGCTAAAACACGATTAATCATTTGAATTAGAATGAAATCAATGCATGCGTTGCATTGAGCATTAATAAAAATATTGTTGTAATCACCACTAAGCCAGCCCTTGGTATAAATTTTAATTTCAAGTGCACATCTTCTACACTATCTTGAGATAAGTTTGGGTCACCAACGCCAACTTTTTTTGCTAAATTATTTTCTATAAAAAAATGAAAAATAGTAAGTACTAAGCCAAGCGTACCTGTAAATTAAAATAGACAAACCCCAAGTGCCTTTTAATGTCAACGATATAATATCAAACCCAATAAAATGATATAATAAAATACCACCAGTAACTGCGGTAGTGCCTGCTAATACGGATGCCAAATTAAATATTTTTGGAAAAATAGTGTTTAGAAAATCTTTTTTATAAACACCTTGATATCGCGATAATGCTGGAATTAATACAAAATTGATGACGACAACTTCGCCAAACCAAGCAGATGCACATACAACGTGCAAGAAACGGACAAAATGGAAAATTTCTATTGACATAATAACAAATGTAACAAAGGAATCACATTCATGTTATACCACATCTTAGGTAAATTGTAGCTTGTATTTTACTTCCAAGTTACTATTGCTTGCCACTCGCTTATTCGCTTGCCTTCATATTGCACCTGTTCAGATTTTCCAATATATAAAATTCCTAAGACTTGATCTTCTATTGTAAAACCAAGCTCTTCGGCAAACGACTGATGATAACACATGCCACCAGTACTCCAAAAAGTAGCAACCTGATTACTGGTAGCAACTAACAACATATTTTGAATGGCAGCACTTGTTGCCGCTATTTCTTCTAATGCAGGAATATTACTTTTATCTCCTCGTTTATTTACGCAAATGATGACATGAGAACATAATCGAGCTCTATTTTTCAATTTCTCATATTTTTTTTGTAGAAATTGTTCTGCATTTGTGTGTTTTTGATACAGCGAAGCATGAAATTCACTAAATGAAGCGATTTTTTCGCCTTCATAGACAATGAATCGCCAAGGTTCCGTATAGCCATGTGTAGGCGCCCAGTTGGCTGCTTCTAACATATTTTCGATGATGTGATGTTCTACCATGGCACCAGTAAAATGATCAGGGTCTATACTTCTTCTGTTTTTTATTAAATCCAAAGTGTTCATAAAAATTAAATAAGCAACTACAAAGTAAATAAATTCCTCTTAATACAATAATGTATTTATTTTTACCATTTATACTACATGCGATTTCGACTGATAATTATAATATTTTGCTTCGTATTTACTGTCATGCA
>JADKZZ010000213.1 GCA_020848475.1 Chitinophagales bacterium
AACTGCCTCTACTCCAGAGTACCATCTACTAGGGTGAAGCAAATATCAATCGTATCACCTGACACATCGATACCACAGTACTGATTTTTTAATTTTTCTTGTTTCATTTTGATACTTTACTTTTAATATTTAACTTTAGGTACACAAAACAAAATGAAGGAACATTCTATCCTTGGCTACCATCCTAATCACAAGCTTAGAAGCTTTACGAACTGTACAGCATAAGGAAAGAAAGCAGGGATAAGCGTGTTAGAAAAGCTCTAGGCTTAAAGGGTTTGACTATCTTATTCTGCCTTTGTTCTTTCAAATTATTGTGACCTTTTATATTGATAAAATTAATGAATTGTAAACATAGGAGCGGTTTGGCGTAATGGTGGGGTTGAGCGGCTTCGTAATTTGTGCAAGGTTCAACATTTGTACTTTCTATGAACATTCAACCAACTTTAAACATCAGTACTTTCTACCCCACACCGAACGCAAAGTACAAAACCGTCAAACTGTCTAAAAACTAACACACCAAATCCACATATTAGCTTAATTTTGAGGATATAAATATAGCTAAAAATATTGATATTATTGGGTTTTAGGCTATTTTTACTACATGAGATTTATAGAAGGGCAATGCAGAGAACAATTGGTATTGATACCCGAAAGCTTAGATGCCTTAATAGGAAAAGACAACGAAATGCGTATGATTGACCTGTTTGTTTTAATAAAAAAGGCTCTATATAACTCAAAATTAACCGAAATAAGACATCTATTTTTTAGCAAAACTCAAGCTACAAATTTAAAATTGGTTGTTTAAATGGCTTGTATATTATCCAAATTTTATTATTTTTGCTAACTAATGGGAGTTCTTAGATGGACTGCCGTTAGCATCCATTAAAAAGAAAGAAACCACATAATTAAAAAAAATAAAAATGAAAAAAATTGCAATTTTAATTAGCCTGATTTTTTTTAGTTTATACAATTTAAACGGACAAATACCTACAGACAGCTTGGTTGGTTTTTGGCCCTTTAATGGAAATGCCATTGATGAAAGCGGGAATGGGAATGATGGCACTGTAAATGGTGCTACACTGATAGCCGACCGATTTGGAAATTTGAATTCCGCCTACTCTTTTAATGGGATAGACAACAACATTGCAATATCTAATTTTGCAAGTTCATTTCCAACAAATACTGTTTCTATTAGTGTATGGACTTGGGGAAATAGTGCAAAGCAACAAGCCCTTTTTGCTAATGGTGGTGGGTCTCCTTATAATCGTGTCGTTTGTCACCTGTATTACAACACTCCCTCAGAAACTTATTGGGATTTTGGGGATATTACTAATGGAGGTAGGCTTCACTGTAATATAAACTCTGCCCAACTAAATCTATGGGAACACTATGTATTTATTGCGGATAGTTCAAGCAATTTATTACAAATATATAGAAATGGAGTTCTTGAATGTTCTACTAATACAGCAATTCCTCACTTTTACAATATAAATGAAGACTTTTTCTTTGGAGGCGGAACTACTGCATATTTTGATGGAAAAATTGACGACATCAGAATCTATAATCGTGTATTGACTCAAAGTGAAATTGATGCTCTTTTCAATGAAAACCCGTGTAACATTGACCCGACACTAAGCATAAATAACAACACATTGGTTGCCAATCAATCGGGAGCAACATATCAATGGCTCGACTGTAATAATGGATATGCAGAAATAATAGGAGAAACCAATCAATCATTTACAGCAACACAAAATGGTAGTTATGCTGTTGAAATTACATTGAATAATTGCATCGACACATCAAATTGTTACGCCATAACAACAGTTGGAATATTGGAAAACACATTTAGCAATGACATAATAGTTTATCCAAACCCGACTGACGATATCTTGAAAATTGATTTGGGTGAAACATTGTCAGAATTGAGCATGAGCATCATAGATTTAACCGGCAAATTAGTTCAACAATCAACCTATAAAAACGCCAATTTTATCGAACTGAACTTGAATGTACAACCAGGTATTTATTTGTTGACAATTAATTCGGGAAATAAAAAGGCTACTATAAGACTAATAAAAAATTAACTTTTGCTAACACTAACTATGCAAACAAACAACTAAATCAAGCAGTTTTTTGCATATAATTTCTGTCGAAGAGGGATTTGTTTTTTACACAGCCAAAGATATATTTTAGGAGCTTGTTGCAGACAGTTATGACAGCTAGTTTTTTGTTCTTCCCTTTCGCAACTAATCGGTCACAAAGTCTCGGCAAGTGCGGTTGATTTGCTTTGCATTGAGAGCACAAATGTAGAGCACATGCCTTAGTCTACCCCGCCCTGTTTACAGATCAGAACCTTGCCTTTAATGCTAGTACCACTACTATATTCTTTAGGATTTAACCCGGCATTTGAAATTAACTGCTGATAACTGGTCGTGTGTTTGAAACCTTGCGTGATCACGACCAATAAAGAAGTAGCACGCTTCCTTATACCTACTACACTGCTTACGAGCTTCACCAATTCAGGTTGCCATTAGGACAGTTTTGTATTCAGTTCGCTCTCTAATTTTAATAACTCTGAACTTAAGGTTTTAATGATTTGTTTATACGACTTTTCGATGGCTTTCTTATCTATTTCTAATTTGGATAAAGCGTGCTATTTATTCTTAAATGAGGTAATCTCCTGGGTTATTCCTTCTATAGCATTGTTCAACGATTTGCACTCAAAGTATTGACGTTCGGGCATTTCCTACACTTCTGGATGATTCATGACGTCATAGTAACAAATATGATATGCATCTTTCTTATCGCTCTTGTTACGTTCTAGATTCATCTGTATAAATCGTTTGATTTGAAGTGCATTAATGACACTATACTTACATTTTTTGTCTTGTAAATAAAACGCCAAAGGCAAATGATAGACTATGATAGACTCCATCTCATAATGATACAAAGAACCACATATTTTGTACAACTTCTGAAATCCTGATTTGTTGTTTTCGAACTGCCTCTACTCCAGAGTACCATCTACTAGGGTGAAGCAAATATCAATCGTATCACCTGACACATCGATACCACAGTACTGATTTTTTAATTTTTCTTGTTTCATTTTGATACTTTACTTTTAAT
>JADKZZ010000214.1 GCA_020848475.1 Chitinophagales bacterium
ATTTGAAACACTAATACTGTATAATTCTCTGGCATTAGCGTAGGTATTTTGCATTTGGGTATTTCCGTTCATATCTAGTATTAGAATTTGAGAGGGCATTGTTGGGTCAAAAATATCTGAATCAACATCTAATGATATGGTATTGCCTGCTGGGTTTGGAAATAATGTAACTTTTCCTAGTGTAGTGGAACCACCATTATATACGGGATTGTCAAGACTTACAAATTTAATTTGTTGTGATACAGTATTGCAACCGTCATTCACTTGAATTGTACCACCATTGTAATCAAATACTTGGTTAATAGAAAATGTATTGTTGTTAACTCCTGATTGAGAGGTGGACCAATTTCCAGTATATGCCCAAGTATAAGTTCCTTCTCCACCAGATGCAGTGAAATTTCTTGGTAGTCCGCCAAAAATTGAATTGCCTAAAGTATAAATATTAAAATTGCCAGTGATTTTTAAACCTGCATTGATGTCTAATATTTCGTTTAAAAATGCTTCGGCGATTGGGTCGTCAACTGCAACATGGTCGGTTCTATAATTGTTTGCATATACTTTATCAAATGGTGTTGTACCTGCACATTTGGTTAATGTGATATTTGTTAAATCGGCCGAAATATTTAGAGGATTACCTTGTATATAATCGGCAGCACTCACAGTAGGAATAAAAGTAAATTTATTTAAATTTGATAAGTCTATCTGATTAAATGGTAACCAACCAATGTATTTTTTTAGTATATCTTGCTCGCCAGTAAAATCAACCCCAAAATTGCTACCTTGACATTCATCATAACTAAATGACAATGGCGCGCAAGATGAGTATTTTTTAGTCATCCCAAAAGGAATTCCACCTACTAAATTTCCCAACGGCCACAGAGTAAATAGTTTTGCGACTTCTTCTGTACCAGCATTTGACGTACCATACACTTTCCAGTCAATATCTTGATTTGTTGGAGGAATAATTATAGGTGGCCACCACCAATGAAATGGATTGGGAATAATCTGCATAGGTATATGTAAATGATGTTTAAGCCATATTAATTTGAAGTAATATGTCACATCAGGGTTTGTAGCAGCTGATTTATTGCCATTGATTATTGCTACATTTCTTAAACCTTGTGCATAGTTGCCTACTGAAGCTAGGTTATTAAGGAAAGTACTTCGCTTTGAATTTGCTACTGGTAAAATCGAACCTGAACTTACATGGTGAACGATCATTTGCTTTGCTGCGTTTCCATTATACATCCCATTTTTAATCTCTGATAATTTAAAGCCTGTTAGTAGGTTAAGCGTACCGCTTTGTAAGGCATATTCTACCAATGTTTGCATCCCAAATGCAACATTTGCACCTTGGTGTGGACCATCGAATGAAATAAATGTTCGTGTATGATGTGGTATGTTGTTTGATTCCATATAGGCTAATGCAAACTGACCGATTAATGCACCCATACTTGGGCCAATAACTACAAAATCTTTTTGTAGCCAATTCTTATGAGTATTATATAGCTGCTGTAATAACTGATTCACAACCATTGCGTTTTTCTCTATATATGTTCCGCCATCATCAAAATCAAGTATGATTAAATCATAACCTAGCGAACGCAGGTAATCAGCTAAATATACATCACCTCCATTAATATAAAACTTCTTATTTATATATCGGCTGTAAATGCGTGGTGCATCTCTTGAATTGGAGGGGTCGAAACCATCGAGAAAAATAATAGGTTTTTTAACTCTATGTTGTGTGTAGTTTATCCCGTTGTTATTGGTGGCATAAAAAATATAGGCGATACCACTCACTGGTGTTGATGATGCGCCATAAGCAGACATATCATAATTATTGCCAGTTACAACTAATGTATCTCCGCCATTAATCCCTCCCATAGTTATGCAAGTATCGCAAAGGGAGGAATTTCGTTTGTTTTCGTTATTAGTTCCATAAAGACTTCCTTCTACAACATTAAAGGCCGCTTTAGTATGAACTAAAGTGCTATCCATAAATTCCACTTCAATATTAAATATGTACAACCCTGTTGTATCAAATTCAAATTCAAAAGGTGTGATTGTATGAAATTGATTAATTGCGAATCCTGCCAAATTTCTCTCTTGAACAATATTGCTGTTTAATAGTGTTAGTTTGATTTTTTTAATCGGTTTAAAGTTGTTGCCTAAAATAAATGCTTCGTCTAGAATAAAAGTATGGGTACCAATATCCATATGTTCTCCATTTGTTAGAGGTGATGCAACAAAAGATTCTTTGATGTCATAAGGTGATGCGGCACCTTGCACATTAAATAATTGTCCATTGTTAAGTGTTAATAACCCATTGGCAATGGCATCTGACTTGATTGTAGCATACTGCATAAACAACAAACCAAGTGGGTGGGTAGCTCTGCTATAGTTGTTTATAATATTATCGATAATACTATCAGGTGTAACAAAAGGTTGCTTGATGAATGCAGATTGATAAAACTCAAAATAGGCTTGTTGAAACTGCAACGGACTACATACGGCCGAATCGTTTTGACCATTATG
The DNA here is from genome assembly GCA_020848475.1 of Chitinophagales bacterium. Classification (GTDB taxonomy): domain Bacteria; phylum Bacteroidota; class Bacteroidia; order Chitinophagales; family JADIYW01; genus JADJSS01. The sequence goes on from JADKZZ010000214.1 coordinate 2,539, forward strand.
GAGTGTGAGTTGTGCAAATGGTACAACCATGTCATACAATATTCCACTAGGAATATTGTTTTTATTTAAATGTTCAATAATGAATTCTGATTTTTGAAATATTGAACTGTCTGTTTGTGCTTTACCACTATATTGTACGTAAAACATAATTAGTGTGAAAAGAGTGATTATTTTTTTCATGTTTATTTTTTAATGTAAGGTGTATTTTAATTTGAATTTTCCGTCAGTGATTTGAATTGTGTCGTTCAGTACAGAATTGTAAGCGTTAAAGTAAAAAGAACCCTCAATAACTTGACTTACTTCGTCCAACAAAATAAGATTAACGTATCCTGTTGAAGTTGAATCAGTGCGATATTCATTTCCATCTAAATTATCATCATAAATTGCTGTGGGTTTATATGGGGTATTAGTTAATTGATAATGCTGTGTTTTAACTTTTGTTGAATCTCTTACAGCAATAAAAATATTTTTAATACCTTTAGAAACGTCAATTCTTAAATCTATACCATCATATAACAATTTTGCAGTTATTGGGTACTCGCCTAATCCTCCTTGGTTTTCAGGTTCAAAGTATTGACCATCAATTTTGCAATTGAAATAGTAAGTTTCGACTGGTTCTTTTTTGCAGGCAACAATTGATAAAAATATGATTCCAATTGTAATTAGTGCTATTTTTTTCATTATATAATATTTTTTTATAAAGTTAAGTCTTGTTGCTGAATATCGACACTTAGTGTGGCTCTTTTATTTTTTGCTTGCTGTTTGTTTTGCAAAAAAATAAATGTGCCACATGGTGGTGAGATGTCTGAACTTTTGCTGATGTCTTTTAATCATGTCCGTTGTCTTTTAGTGCTTGGTGCCAACGGTTGCGCTTGACGAAGTTATCAAAATGTTTGCGAGTGGCCAAAAATTTATTTTTGGACATGAGAGCAAAATTTTGATATCCAAATTTTGTCAAGCGTCGTGATGG
>JADKZZ010000215.1 GCA_020848475.1 Chitinophagales bacterium
GTATTGCCATCGAATGCTACATTCGTGCTTTGTGTAGTACAACATGAGCCATGCTCATTAATAAAACTGCTGCCGTTGATACGTATTCTACTCCAATCATCTGCACCTGATTGAATGGTGTAAATGCCTTTTGTAAAAGTACGTGTTAGTAGTGCTTTTAATGAGAAATTATCATTCATTGCTGTGCCACAGTTTTGGCCAACACCAGATGGAACACCTGGAAAACTAAGGTTAAGAGAAGCTGAATTTGTTGCGCTTGTACCTCCAGTATTTGTTCTTCTAAAACTTGAAATTGGAAATGAATAATCAGTCGTATTATAATAATATAAATTCCATGTGCTTGTGCCAACAGCAGTTGCATTGCCTAATGAGCCATTTGTTCCACCGGCGTCCATTTGACATTGTTGGAGTGCCGCTCTTGCACCACCAGAGCCTTCACGCATATCAAATACTAGATTTTTGTTTCCAGTTAATTCTATAGGGTCGCTTATTGTGTTTCCATTTCCACAATGCCAACACGATAAATGCCATGTGTTACCACCATCTACACTTAGTCTTCTGCTGTCGTCATTATTTAGAGTAGAGAAAACATATACGCCATTACTAAAATTTTTTGTGGTTAAGTACCTTACAGCGTATCCATCATTATCCATACTTCTAGCGCAATTTCCACTTCCTGTTGTGAAACTTGGTTGACCATTTACCCAATTGTTATCAATCAAATTTGAGCCCGAACCTGTAGTTGTAAAATGTCCCATGTAGTTGTTGTCAACAGTAGGTTCATCACCATCATACACTAATGCCTTCCAGTTTGGATAGGTTTGATTAAAAGATTTATCACCAGGGATTTGACATATAGTGTTGGAAACACCAGCACCACCGCCGCCTTCTGCTTGTTGTATTACTAAATTTTTTGAGCCATTCAAATAAAGTGTTCTAGCATCATCAACAGTTGAAGAACTTTGCCAATTGGTATAAATATTCCAGTCATTTGTGTTGTATGGATTTGTTGCACCATTCGAGCTTAGACGTATGCCATCATCAGAGGTGAACTTAAAACGATAAAATCCTTCTGTAAAACTTTTATTGACAGCATGCATAGTAGAAAAATTATCGCTACCTATGGCACCACCACATGCCGTACTAGTCAATGGCGTTCCCCAAGATATTCCTAGATTATCAGTTGAATTATTTGCGTATCCACCAGTGATTGTTCCTTTATATTGGGCTATATCTAAATTTGTAGCATTAAATGCATAACCATTCCAACTTGAAGTGCCGTAAGAAAATAATGGTCCTTCGTAGCAGTAGCTAAAATTGGATTGCGCACCGCCACCACCTTCATAAAATTCGAAAATAAGATATAGGTCGCCACCATTGTGTGTGTATATTGCTGAATGATCAGCACAACAGCTGCTCCATGCATTTATCTGATAGGTGAGTCCACTAAAATTTGTAATTAAAGTATTACTTAATGCTAATCGTTTGCCATCGTCATTGCCGATAGTAAATTTATATATTCCGGCAGCTAAATTTGGAAGACGCATTAGATAACGAATACTAAATGAATTAGCATCTGTTGCACAAGCAGGACGGCTTGTTGCTGTATTTCCCCATACTCGATTAAAGTTTGCTGATTCTGTTACATATCCTTTGTAGGTATTGAATGATGTTCCATCATACACATATCCTGTCCACGAATTGTCGCTATAGGAAATCTGATTGCCGCCAGCTATGCATGCAAGCTGTGCTAGAGCAGTTTGAAAATTAAGCGAAACCAAAAGTATAAATAGTAAACTTGCTATGCGTATTTTACGATTGATACATTCCTTTTTAAGAATAACGGATTGTGTGTTAGCAAAAGCATAGGCATGTAGTTTGTGGCATGAATTATTAAATAATAAACTGCCAAGCGCTTGTAAAAGTTTGTGCATGTAATTAGAGTTTAAGAAATAATTGTTTACGTTTACGAGCGCCAAATGTAGCAGATTATATTTCTATTCAATATGATAGATATCATTAAAAATTACGATTTAACATACAGCTAATATTCTATCAGCGATAAATTGTTGAATAATTGATTATTGTCAATAAATAACTGAAAATCAAAATATTATATTTTTTATTAAGTGTGTGATCTTTTAAGAATGTAGAATTTATTTGTAGTTTTTTTTATTTCAGTAAGCGATACTTTTTTTGATGGAAAGTTTGTTTTATAAATAATTCGATGAGTTTTTTTATTGATTATCTAAAAATCTTAGCTTACCTTGTAGCATTATTTTGGTGCGTTATTTTGCAATACTATTTTGTGTTTTGCTGTCCAATATTGCTTATGCGCAAATTGGCGGAAAGAATGTGTATGACTTTTTGCAATTTCCGACGTCTTCGCGTATGGAGGCGCTCGGTGGTGGCGTGCAAAGTATAAAATATGCTAAAGACGCCGATTTAAGTTTGGCGATTTCAAATCCGTGTTTCATCGATAGTTCTTTTCATAAACAACTGGCTTTTACAAATGCATTTTATACAGATAAAACAAATATCGGCAACATCGCATTTGCCTATTATCATCCTAAAATAAAATCAGCGATAGCATATACGTTTCAGTTTGCCTCTTATGGCAAATTTGATGGTCGAGATATTGCTGGTAATTCTACAGGTACATTTCGTGCCGCAGATTTTAATTTGCAAGTAGGTATTGGAAGAAGTATACGTCGTTTTTACTATGGTGTAAATATAAAATTTATCGCATCACACCTCGAAAGTTATACATCATTAGGCTTTGCTACTGATGTTGCTATTGGTTATCATCATCCAAAAAGTAATTGGACATTTGCTGCCATTGTGCGCAACGCTGGTGTGGAAATGAAACCTTATATCAAAGAAAGTGGAAGGCAAAAATTACCTATACAATTAGATATTTCTTTTTCTAAACGATTTAAGAAATTGCCATTAACACTATCTGTCACTGCGCACAACTTGCAAACGTGGAATTTGAAATTTCCCGAAGAAGAGCAAACCACATTATTTGGAACAACAAAGAAAAAAAGTAAAGGCGCAGAAGTGGTTGATAATATCTTTAGACATCTAAGCTTTGGTGCGGAAGTGCAAGCAGGAAAGCCTGTGCGCTTGCGTTTAGGTTATAATCATTTGCGAAGACAAGAATTAGGCGTAGGCAGGAAAAAAGGATTTGCAGGAATTTCAGCTGGCTTTGGTGTAAACATTAAACAATTTGCATTCGACTATGCCTATGCGCAATATCACCGAACCGGCAGCGACCACCAATTGTCTTTTAGAATAAAATTAGACGAATTTGGCAAGAAAGCGAAGTAGAAGTGAAGTGAAAAA
>JADKZZ010000216.1 GCA_020848475.1 Chitinophagales bacterium
GTTGACATGTAAGGCTAGATATTTCGTATCCATCAAGGCACTTATTTTGGTGTCTGGAGATGTTATCAATAGCTCTTTTAAGTTGATATCGTCTATCAGTTTCTCATTTTCATCAATGATGTAAATGAAATTTATATTTTCAATGGTTCTGCCTAATCGCCTAATTTTATTGAGCGCATCTTGTACCGTGTAGTGGCTTTTTACTTCAATGTAATCTGGATTCATTAGCCTTCCGACACTATCTTCTGGATAGCCTAAAAGAGCAAGTGTTTCTATGCGGTCTTCATGTGGTAAAAATAAAACCAACTTTTTTACTGATTCACTGGTAAGTTCACTCAATAATGCAGTTCTATCATCAAAGTGCATATTTTGGATGAGTGTGGCTACATTATTTGAAGGTAGGGTATGAATGAGTTTTTTTTGCAATTTAATATCTAAGAACTTCATCGTTTTTACGGCACGATGTGGTTCTAAAGCCATGATTATTTTATTGCTGTACTCTGGTGAATCGTTGAGGAAGTCTGCTAATTCAGAAGTGCGGAAATCTGTGAAAACAGGATTTTCCATTTTTAGCTCATCGATTATTAATTCTTCTTTTGAGACTTCCATGAGTTACAAAAATAAAATTTTTACCTTTATTTTTCATTTTTAGTTTTTTCAATATTTTGCTGATAAATAGAATTGTATTGCGATTGTTTTCAGAACCTATTATATTTAATAAAAATTAGATGATGTTTCAACGATTTCGATTTCGTCAATTTGGCGTTCTTCTTTGTTTTATAATGCTTGTCATTTTAATTAATTCTTGTAAAAAGAGTGAACCCGATGATCCCAATATCATCTATAAAAAAATTGACAAATCGGTGAAGGCAGTTTTTGCGAACTTGCCTAAAGTAGATTCATTTGATTTGAATGATGATGCTCATATTGATTTTAAAATTGCTGCAATTTCAAATGCTGCTGCTGATACAGCAGTTACAATAATATTTGGAGAATCGGCAGCCGTTTACTGCGATTCAGCATTTGTTTATTCTTCTTTTTTCTTTAAAGTAAAAAATCTGTATGAGCAAGAGATTCCTGACATATATAATGGCTCTAAGCGATGGTGGGATAATGTGTATGTCACACAAAGAAGTGGCAGTAATAAAACAGGATACGCTGGAGTAGGCGATGTGTATTTGCCTATTATTATTACCATATCAAGCCCAACAGATTTTCATTATGGTTGGCTGCATGTGCAAGCGGAGAGTGATTATCGGTCTCTAACCGTGATTGATGGTGCTTACCATGTGCAAGCAAATGTGCCTATAAAAATGGGTGCTAAATAGAAAATAGCATAAAAAAAGTTCGCATCTGCGAACTTTTTTTAATAAGAGGAATTGATTAATCCCATTTATCTTCTTCCGTTGACTGTTGTGCTTTAAAGTCTGATGATGGTGTTTCGCTTGTTTTAATCGGAGCACTTACATCCTCATTCTCGGTTTTGTCTTCATTTCTTTGGTAGTTACCATCTTCATCATAATCATGATTGTGTTGGTCGAAATCGTAATCAGGCAATAAGTCTGTTTTGATGTAATCTACCGTTTCTTGCATGGCATTTACAAACTTCATAAAATCTTCTTTGTAGATGAATATTTTATGACGCTCATAAGTATCATCGTCTGCACGTTTTTTACTTTCGGTAATCGTTAAGTAATAGTCATTACCGCGTGTGGTGCGCACATCAAAAAAATATGTTCTGCGTTTGCCCGCTCTAACTCGTTTAGAGTACACACCATTTTTGTCAAAGTTTTTTTCGTTCTCCACTTGTTTCTATTTTTATTTATTGTACAATGATATTCTAAAAATTGCTACTAAGGAAATTAAAAATTCAACAACGATTTAGCAATGTTAATAACCTACATATTGCTATTTTTTAGGTCGTTTTTTTGTCGCTGTAATTGATATATATCATAGTAGATACTTTTATTTCGCAATAACTCTTCGTGCCGTCCTTGTTCCACTAATTTTCCTTCATCAATTACTAAAATTTTATCAAAATGTGTGATAGCACTGACACGATGTGTTATAAAAAGTACGGTTTTGTCTTTTAAGCTTGCTTGCAAATTATGAAGGATTGTTTTTTCTGTTTTAGCATCAACAGCAGAAAGACAATCGTCTAACAATACAAATTCAGGATTGTTGAACAAAGAGCGTGCTATGGACATACGTTGCTTTTGTCCGCCAGAAAGCATGACGCCACGCTCACCAACAATCGTATTGTATTGTTGCTTTAATAGCATAATGTCATGGTGTACGTGTGTAACTTTAGCAAACTGAATGGCCTTTTCTAATAAAATTTCTTCATTTTCAGCAATTTGATTAGCAAATACAATATTGTTTTTTATAGTATCAGAAAATAGAAAAACATCTTGCGGTGTGTAGCCAATTTTACCTCGATATTCATGTAGGTCAATTTGTTTGATATTGTGTTGATTGATAGATATGCTGCCACTTTCTATATCATAATTCCGAAGTAATAATTCAGCAATCGTAGATTTTCCACTTCCTGTTTTGCCAATGATAGCCACCTTTTCGCCTTTGTTTATAGTAAAACTTAAATCAGATATTGCTTGAATGCCTGTATCTGGATAGATAAATGTTGCTTTGTTAAATTTTATGGTGTCTATGCTTTTTATTGGATATTGCGCTGTATTGACGATTTCATTATCATCTTTTAAAAATTGATTGATTCTTTTTTGTGAGGCCTCTGCTCGTTGCACCAAAGATACGCACCAACCTAATGAGGCTACTGGCCATGTGAGCATATTGATATAAAAAATAAATTCGGCAATGTTGCCTGCTGTAAAGTTTCCATTTACCACTTCTTTGCCACCAATATAAACAACAAGTAAAGTGCTCAAACCAATGAGCAATAACATTAATGGCGCAAAAAAGGAATCTACTTTTGCTAAGGAAATATTTTTTTGACGATAGGCACTGCTTGCATCATGAAAATCTTGTTGCACTTGCTGATGTATGCCAAACGATTGTATAATGCGAATGCCTGAATAGACTTCTTGTGCTTGCGAGGTCAAACCAGATAAAGCCACTGAAATTTGCTCACTTTTTTTATTAATAATATCACTCACTTTGTAAATGGAATATACTAAGATTGGCAATGGCAATAGTACCAGGAAACTGAGATAAGCATTGATGTTAAACATCATATATATTACCATCAAAAACAAAGCGCCTGTATTGATAAAATACATAATGGCTGGTCCTATATACATACGCACTCTCGATACGTCTTCGCTGATTCTACTCATTAAATCGCCCGTGTTATTGCGCTTATAAAATGTTGTATTTAATCTTTGATATTTTTGATAAAGCTCATTTTTTTGGTCGTATTCTACATTGCGCGACATAACGATGAGCGTTTGTCGCATAAAAAACATTAACAAGCCTTTAATTATTGAAGTGATTAAAATAATACATGCAAAATACATGATGAAATAATTAAAATAAGTCTTTAGTATAGCTTGTTTGGCAAAGCCATCAGTGAGTTTGTAGAGTGCAATATTTTCAAATACTATATCGACAGCATATCGAATATATGTTGGTGTATAAAGGCCAAATATATTTGAACTAATAACAAATATAACACCAAGCAACAAGAGCCATTTATATTTAATAAAGTATTTATTTACTGCGTAAAGTTCTTTCACTTTTTATATTTGTATAAATCAAGACAAAGTATGGCGACGAAAGTAATAACAATAATTTTATTTGCTTCAAATTAATCGTTAATTAACATCTAAGGTCAAATTTGCTTTATGTATTTCCTACATTTAAACTATCTTTGTGGCCTAAAGTTCATTATCACATTATGATTACCAGAAGAAGTGTCAGAATTAAAACGATGCAGTACGTTTATGCTTATGAAAGTACTGCTTCAGCAGCCTCCTCACAGTTTGAACAATATCTGGAAAAAAGCATCTTGTCCGTAAAAGATCAATATTTATATTTATTACTTTGCATTCGCGAAGTGTCGAATTTCGTGGAAGTAGATGCCAAAATCAAAGCTGGTAAATTTATTAAACAAGATAGCGACAAGAATTTCAATACTAAATTATTGAGCAATGTCATCATTCAATATTTGAATAATGACAAAGCATTTTTGGCAGAAATTAGCCAAGCTAAAACAGCACAATTATTAGATGAAGACACGATAAGACAATGGTATAAAATATTTATTGCCACACCTGAATACAAAGCTTATCTCGAGAATGGAACAGAATTTAATGTAGATGCCGACAGAGCCATCGTAAAATTTCTACTCGATGCAGTCTTGTTGGAAGACGAGAATTTTAATACCATCATTGAAGAGTTATTTACCAATTGGGCAGACGATGCAGAATATGTAGTAGATGCAGTGCATGAAGTGATTCAAAAGAGTAAAAATGAATTGAAACTTCATTTAGAAAAAGGAAATCTTAAAGAGAAATTTAGAGAACTCAAACAATTTGGCATTGACTTATTTAGAATTACGATTCAAAATAAAAAAGACCACCAAGTCATCATCAAGCCGAAATTGAAAAATTGGGAAAGTGATAGACTTGCCATGTTAGATGTAATTTTAATCAGAATGGCACTTGCTGAATTCTTAGATTTCCCAAGCATTCCAGTAAAAGTTACAATCAACGAATATTTAGATATCGCTAAAGAATACAGCACGCCAAAGAGCAAAGATTTTATTAATGGTATTTTAGATTCGATAATGAAAGACCTAAAATCAAACAACACGCTCAACAAAACCGGAAGAGGTTTGCTTTAAATACCACTAAATCGGTATGTGTTTGCTTTATTTTGGTACATAAATTGCACTATTGTTTTTTAAATTATTACATTTAATAAAAATCGAGTATCATTTATGAGAAATGTTTGTTCTATTTTGATGTTTTGTTTATTTATTACATCATCAATATTTTCTATTGCACAAGAAGCTACCTTCAGCAAAGGCAGTAAAGTTAAAATCTTAGAAATTGATAAATCTGACGCTTATTATAGCGAACGATCAGATTTTGTTGGAAATGATGCTACTGTAAAAAGTAATCTTACTAAAGACAGTAAAGGATTTTATTCAGGAACACTAGAAACTAGCTCTGGTAGAGTTTGTTACTTCTCAAAAGTAAAGTTGTCACTCGTTGCGTCCTCAAAAACAGCATTGCTAGATAAAACATCATCAATCAAATTTATTACAGGCACAATTAAAAAAGGTACAGCTGTTTATGTAGCTGATATTAGCAAAGAAGATTCTTACTTTTCAGACAGACATGAACACATAGGTAAAAAGGGAATAGTTGCTGAAAATAATATGGAAATGAAAGAGGATGGTTATTATGCAGGCGATTTCGCTTATGATGACGGTAGAACTGCATATTTTTACAAAGTAAAATTTTCGAAAGATCCCGTGCCAGCTGTAGAGAAATCTGCTGATGAAGTAGATAAATCTAATGCTTCGAGTGATGTATATGATTGGTTTGGAGGCGACGATAAAGTAACTGATGAAACTTGGAATGATGCACGCAATGATGATGATATTCAAGAAGGCGACAAAGTAGAAATTACAGCGATTAGTCCTGAAGATGGATTTTATGATGACAGAGCCGATTATATAGGAAAACAAGGCATTGCAGGTGATGATATTGATTTTCAAAGTGATGAAGGAGGATATAGTGGTACCGTTAAATTATCAAACGATAAAGATGATGTTTACTTTTATTTAGTTAAACTTAAAAAAGTGAGCAGCTCCAATACATCAAGCAAAATAGCTGCTGCTGATGTAAAATCGAGTTCAAGTGCAATAAAAATATCAAAAGGTACGAAAGTGATGATTATGTCGCTGTCGCCAGATGATAGTTTCTATAGCGATAAAGAGGATTATTTACGTAAAAAAGGCATAGTCACAGATGGGCTTGATATTGATGAAGAGGGTTATTATTCTGGAAACATCAAAATGGATGGTGGCGCAAAATCTTATTTCTATAAAGTGAAAGTCAAAGTAATTCAATAGTATTTTTTATTCATTTGTAATTTTTATCGGATAAGTTATTTTACTTATCCGATTTTTTTTATTTTAGAAGATGCAAAAAGTAAAAAAACTATTCATTGCGCTAGTAGTGCTTGCCGCAATTTATTTTGTGTTGCCATACCATGTACAAATGGGCTTGAAACACACCTTCGCTAATGTTGACGATTATAAGCTTTTTCCCAGTCATAAATTAAGCAAATCAAGCACACCAATTGCCTGGCAATTGAGCGAAAACTATAATAAAAAGGCACCATCAGCCGAATTATTGAATTTTTTTGATGAGCGACAAACGTGTGCGTACTTAGTTATTCAAGATGGCAAAATTATATATGAGCGCTATGCACAAGCATATACAAAAGAAACAATTTCAGGTTCATTTTCTATGGCAAAAACCGTCAACGCATTGCTGATTGGTAAATTGATTGAGCTTGGAAAGATAAAATCTATTAATGATGATGTGAAAGATTATGTGCCTGAATTGACACAAATTCCAAAAGGAAAATTGACAATTAAAGATGTGATTACCATGAGTGCAGATATCGATTGGCACGAGTCCTATTGGAATATTTTTTCCTTGACAGCAGAGTCGTATTATGGTGATGACTTGAATGCATTATTAGGAAAATTAAAAATTCGCAAGGACGAGCAACAAGGAAAATTATTCGAATATCAAAGCTGCTGCACACAGATATTAGGCTATATTATTAAAAATGTAACTAAAAAAACAATCGCAGAAAATGCCAATGAGTATTTATGGCAGCCATTAGGCGCGGAGAGTGATGCGCTTTGGAGCACAGATAAAAATGGCATCGAGAAATCATTTTGTTGCCTAAATGCAACAGCTCGCGATTTTGCAAAATTAGGTCAAATGGTGTTGCAACATGGTAAGTGGAATCAACAACAAATTATTGATTCAAGCTATTTGGCGGCATTAACATCGCCAGCTACTTATTTAAAAGATACAAAAGGAAATACTTGCGATTGGTATGGATATCAAACATGGATAATTAATTACGAGCAACACCAAATTCCTTATTTCAGAGGCATCTTAGGTCAGTTTATTTTTATGATTCCAGATAAAAATGCGGTCATTGTCCGCTTAGGAAAAAAGATTAAAAAAGATGAAGATGATCCTAAATATCAAAATGATGATATCAGAAATTATATTAAAGCTGGTTTAGAAGTTTTGCAATAAAAAATTAGTCACAAGTGTAGGTATAAGTATAAGTATCAGTGTTGACGCCATCGCTTGCAGTCAATTTGCTTACATTACCATGACTATCAAATTCATAGCTAAAGTTTACAGTGGCAGCACTTCCATTTTTCATAGTTTTTATGAGATGTTTGGACTTAAGATATTTTCCAAATCCAAAATTGATAAATTGAAAGATGTCTAAGTAATCGCCTTTTGCAGCTGATTTGTCAGTA
>JADKZZ010000217.1 GCA_020848475.1 Chitinophagales bacterium
ATACTTGAGCCTAATAATGTACCCCCAACAGAATCACTATACCAATATTGAGTTGAACCTGCTGTAGCTATAGATTTTAAATTAGATGTCCCTCCGGAACAAACAACTTGAGGTGTTGCAAGCACAGAAGTTGGAGGTGAAGAAAGTTGACTAACAGAAATTAGTTTTGTTGATGTATGAGAACATGCATTTGCAGCAATTGCAATTACGGTATAAACAGTATTAACTAAAGGAGCAACGGTGAGTACATTTCCTGGTACAGGTCCAGGGAAAAACATATAAGTGCCTCCACCTCCCATATTGATTGCCGAAGCTGTCAATACAGTGCTATCTCCATCACAAACAGGATCTAAAGTAGCTGTAATTGACACTGTTGGCGATTGTTTTACCGTGAAAACAGATGCACTTGTTGCAATTCCATCTGGTGTAGTCACTACAATATTTCCGGTAGTCCCTGTTCCTACTACGGCAGTAATAGTGGTAGCATTATTAACTACAAATGATTGAACATTCGTTCCTCCTATAGTAACAGCTGTAGCTCCTGTAAAATTAGTTCCTGTGATTGTGAAACTTGTATTTTCAGAGCATCCATTAGGTGGAGTAAACGATACTATGGTAGGAGGTGGTAAAGCAGGACCTACAAAGTTTGAAATCGTTGCAGTAAATGTGCCACAACAACCGTCGTGCGTATAGCCATAGAAAGCAAATACATCTCCAGCAAGAACTGGTACTGATGTGCTTCCACTCCCCGTAGCAGAAGTTAAAATTGTATAAGTTCCATTTTTATAGTAACCAAAATCATCGTAGTATGGGTCTCCATGATTAACAGACCAATTAAACGACACATTACCACTTGATAACATTGTAATCTCATATCTTGTATAACATGCCCCAGCTGCATTATCTGGTCCCGTCAACGCAATACTAACTGGTGCTCCACCTGCATTTACAGAACCATTTCCCCCATTTACATGAACGATAGACCAGTTGGCCGGTGCGTAAATTCCTGAAAATTGGGCAAAGCTTGTATTACAAAAAATTAAGAAAATTAAACTCATAAATGCAGCGTTTAACCTCTTCAATGAAGACAACTGTCTTATTTTTTTAAAAAAGAAATATTTGTTCATAGTTTGTAAATTTTTAACGAAGATAACTTTTTATATTTAGAATTTATAATAAAATTTTAAATAAATTTTAAGATTTATTAATTTTAGTTTATTAAAAACAAGTATTTTAGCCTCATTATAACCTACTCATCACATGTTCCCTCTTTGGAAAGAATCCCCATTTATCCGATTGTTATTTCCTATCATTTTCGGAATATTAATTTACAAATTGGGTTGGAAATTTTCTGTAAATACGACGGCTGTAATTTGCATTTTGATACTCGTTTCAATCTTCTTATTTAATCGCTTAAAAGATTTTATTCAATTAAAATTGGCTTGGGTACAAGGTATTCTATTTCACTTTCTGATTTTATTTTGTGCTATTCTAATTTGCGGATATCATGATGTAAAAAATGATAAAACATGGTATGGACATAGCTTTGAAGGGTATGACTATTTATTAATTCAAGCAAAAACTCCACCAGAAGAAAAAGAAAAAACATATAAAATAGAAGCTGAAATTTTTGAATTAAAAAATGAACATCAATCAAAAGAGGTGAAAGGAACAGCCTTTTTTTATTTACAAAAAAATGAAAAAAGCCAACAGATTCGTTCGGGTAATTTTCTTTTAGTTCGAAATCAATTGAAACAAATTATTACTACAGGAAACCCCGGAGCATTTGACTATGCAGCCTATTGTGCAAATCAAAATATTTATCATACTGCTTTCTTGAAAAGTTCAGAATGGATAACCGTGGATACACTTGCTTCAACAATAAGTTCTTTTTTTCAATCTTTAAATCAAAAATCTAGAATCATCCTCGAAAAATATATCAAAAATCCAGATGCTCTCGGCATTGCAGAAGCCTTATTAGTAGGCTATCGACTCGATATTGACGACACCACATGGCAAGCCTATACGAATACTGGTATTGTGCATATCATCGCTATTTCGGGCATGCACATGGCAATGATTTACAAATCGGTTTTATGGCTACTATTGTTGATACCAACAATAAAAAAAAATAAAAAATGGGCTATTATTCTTTCCGTTTTATTGATGTGGACATTTGCTTGTATTACAGGATTGCCGGCTTCTGTGGTCAGAGCTGCTTGTATGTTTTCCATTATTGCATTTGGTGATATTCAAGATAAAAAATCAAACACTTTAAATATGCTTTTTGCATCTGCATTTTTTATGTTGTGTGCAAATCCTTCATTTTTATTTGATGTTGGATTTCAGCTATCATTTTTAGCCGTTTTAAGTTTAATTTCATTTTATCAACCTATTTATGAGAAGGTAAATGTTTCTAATAAATTACTCGATTTAGCATGGCAATTGACCGCTGTTACATTGGCTGCACAAATATTGACATTTCCGATTTGTATCTTTTATTTTCATCAGTTTCCATTGCTGTTTCTCATTACGAATATGGTTGCTGTTCCACTCACGACGGTTATTTTATATTTAGAAATTCTTTTAATTTGTTTAAGCTACTTTACAAGTATAGGTGCTGTTTTAGGCATTTTAATTAATGAGAGTATTTTAAAACTTAATGAATTTGTTTTTTATTTAAGTCATTTAAAATTCAGTGTTTGGTCTGGAATCCAAATCAATTTCGCACAAACCATTTTACTTTATATTTTCCTCACATTATTTGTTGTTTGGTTGAAGCAAAAAAAAGCCAATTATTTTATTTACTCATTAATTATTGTCTTCATTTTAAGCGTTAGTTTTATGGTGCAACGCATTCAAATTTTCAGACAAAATAAAATCATTGTTTACAATATTTCGAAACAAAAATCGTTAGAATTTTTATATCAAAATCAATATGAATTTATTGCAGACCAAAGTGCTAGTATCTCAATGAAAGATAGTTTTTACACACTTATACCGGCACATATTTTTTATCAAAGCCAAAAAAATAATATTCCCCTTTGTGCACAAAATCAAACAACCCCAATTGAGCTTTTTCGATTCCAACAAAAAACAATTGGAAGAATTGAATCATGTCATTTTAATTGTGAAACTCCCATTCCTCTTGACATCTTAATCATTAGTCAAAAATGTGAAGAAAACATAGATTATATTTTAAAACAAATCAATCCAAAGCAAATCGTCATTGATGCGAGTGTTCCATTTTGGAAAATAGAAAATTGGGCAGAGCAGCTCCAATCAAAAAATATCCCTTATCATATAGTAGCTAAGCAAGGAGCCTTCATCATGGATATTTAAATATAGAGAGGATGAATAAATTCCCATAAATTGAATAACTTAGCATATTTAATTTATTTATAAAATGGAAAAAAATCGAACTGAAGTTGGAACATTGGGAGACTTTGGCTTGATCAATCGCTTAACCGAAAACACTGAAATATATAACGCCAGCACCTTAATGGGAGTCGGAGATGATGCTGCTGTCATTGATAGTTTTGGAAAACAAATTGTGGTGACAACAGATATGCTAGTAGAAGGAGTTCATTTTGATTTGATGTATATGCCACTAAAGCATTTGGGCTACAAGTCAGTCATCGTAAATCTTTCAGACATTTATGCCATGAATGCGAATCCAACTCAAATCACGGTGAGCATTGCTATTTCAAATCGATTTAGTGTGGAAGCATTAGAAGAAATTTATGACGGAATTCATTTAGCTTGTAAAAAATATGGAGTTGATTTAGTTGGAGGAGATACCACCACTTCAACATCAGGATTAATCATTAGCATCACCGCAATCGGAGAACTCGACGAAAACAAATTAACCACTCGTAAAGGAGCAAAAGAACATCATCTCATTTGCGTGACCGGCAATCTAGGAGCAGCCTACACTGGATTATTACTTCTCGAACGTGAGAAAAAAATATTTATCGAATCGCCCAACGTGCAACCCGATCTCGAAAATCAATCATATATCATCGAACGAATCTTAAAACCAGAAGCACAAAAAGAGTTGATAGAATGGCTCGATAAGCATCAAATCGTTCCGAGTGCGATGATTGATATTAGCGATGGATTAAGCTCAGAAATTTTACACATTTGTAAGCAAAGTGAATGTGGCTGCGTGATATACGAAGATAAAATACCTATTCATGAGCAAACTAGACAAAATGCAGAAATGTTCAAGATTGCAGCTATTACTTGTGCACTCAATGGTGGCGAAGATTATGAAATGTTGTTTACCATTTCTACAGATGATTTTGAAAAAATGGCAACATGCCCATTTGTGCAGATAATTGGGCATATCACCAGTGCTGAAAAAGGGACGCATTTAATCACAAGTGGCAATCATAAAATAGAACTAAAAGCACAAGGTTGGAATCCATTGAAAAATTAATTTTAAAAATATTATAAAATAATTCACGATATTTATTAAGTTTGTTTCCTATATTCATTTTTTATGAAACAAATAAAAATTATTTTGACTACTGTCGTTGCTTTCCTATTAGTTAGCACAACAGTCGTATTTAATGCCTGCAATCAAGATTTATGTAAAGATATCTCATGTAAAAATAATGGCGTTTG
>JADKZZ010000218.1 GCA_020848475.1 Chitinophagales bacterium
CTTCATCATCTACAGAAACACCATCTAACAAAGTTGGTGCAATATAAAGATTAGCGATATCGGTTTGACCACCTACAACTACATTTCCTTTATCGATAAATCGGCTTAAACGCAAGAAATGTTTTTCGTTTATTATTCTGCCAAAATCAGGACTTGCCTGCGGATTTTCACCGTAAAATTCTTTCACTGTTTGCGCAAACAATTCAATAAATTTCTGTTTTACTTTTTTATCTACCAAAACATAGTCAGGCGCAACACATGTTTGACCGGCATTGGTACATTTTCCCCAAACGATGCGTTTAATTCCCCAATTGGTATTAAAAGTTTCGTCAACAAAACATGGACTTTTCCCACCTAATTCCAATGTTACTGGTGTTAGATGTTTTGCCGCTGCTTGATAAATTTGGCGACCTACATCTGGACTGCCTGTAAAGAAGATATAATCAAATTTATGCTCCAACAATTGATTGCTTTGCACCGTATCGCACAGCACCACTTTCAAAAATCCTGGATCGAAATTTTCGTTAATCAATTTTTCTAAAATCTTTGCTGTATTTTCCGACATTCGAGATGGACGAATCAGGCATGTATTTCCAGCAGCTACGGCACCTACTACTGGCGACAATGCCAATTGAAATGGATAATTCCAAGGTGCAATAATATAAGTACAGCCAAATGGCTCTGCTTGTATCCATGAGCTGCCCAACTGGTGAAATAATGGCGTTTTTACCTTACGTTGTTTTGCCAATGTGCGAATATCTTTCAACGTATGGTCGATATCGGCCAACATAAAACCAAATTCAGTAGCAAATGCTTCCATCGGCGATTTATTCAAATCAGCCTTTAATGCGGTAACAATTGCTGTTTCATTGTCAGCAATGATTTGTCTTAGCTTTTTTAATTGTTGAATCCTAAATTCGACGTCTTTTGTTTTGCCTGTGTTAAAAAACTGGCGTTGTGTGTTGACTAAGCTTGCTGCATCAAATGATGTATAAACCTTTGTTTCTACTGTAGCTGACATAAGTTTCTTTTTGTGTGACTAATTTAAGAATAGTAATCGGTATTTTAATAGATATGTTGTTTTTTTTGCATATATCAATAAACAAAAAGCACATAATTCATATTCTGTTTATTTATTGAACTTTTTTTTCAAAATGATTCATCGAAAAAATTAAATTCAATTCAGCGCAAGCTATTTACTAAAATATTAGTAACAATATTTCGTTAACTTGGTTTAATATAACATAAGAAAAATAGATTTCCAGCTTTTTTGCGTATTTTGGCTCTATATTTGTTATACTTAATCAAACTAACAGTCTTTATGAAAAAACAATTTTTATTTGCACTTAGTGCTTTCTTTGGAATTTCAGTTTTATTATTATCAAGTTGCACACCAGATCCAGTAGAATATGATGAAACTGGCTATGCTGGCACTTACACTGGCTATCATCGTTTGGTGGATAGTGCTAGCTTAACACCTTTATTAGGCGATATCGATTATTCATTTTTGGACACTTTGGTGGTGACAAATGGCACTAGCAATAAAGATGGAAAAATATATGCTAAAAGTTCTTACTTAGGTGGCAACATCATTGAAATTGATATTTCAAAAACAAGCTCAAACATTACACCAAAAATGATTGGTACACTGAATATTGAATCAACTGTTTTGACAGATGCTAAAATTGGTGCTGGAAGTACAGCTACTTGGAATGCAACAAAAGACGTAGCTTCTGTTAAAATATCTGCTGGCGCTACTTACGGTGTTATTGTATTGCCACCATCTATAAGACTTTGGGGTGACTTTACAAAAATTTAATTTTTTCTTGTTAAAAGTCAAAAAGATACAAAAAAGACACAAAAAAATAACAAAATATGAATTGTAGTTTTGCAATTCATTTATTTAGTAATACATTTGAAACCAATCATTCACTAAAAACAACATTAAAATGAAGAAAACAATTTTATTTACATTTGTATTTGCAGCATTTTTTGCGGCAACTTTCATGACAAGCTGTAGCAACACAAGTGGTCCTACATGCCATTCAGTAGCTGGTAGCGATACTGGTGCGCATTCTATCTACATGGATGCTTTGCACATTGGTCTTTTAGCACCAATCCGTGATTCATTACATGCTTCCGTTTCTGGTTCAGATGTAACCATCTCTTCAAGTGCATTAGGAAGAAACATTACTGGAAAAATCAGTGCTTCTGACTGTAATGCAATTGTTTTAGACTCTGTTATATTTTTACCTGGTGATACTGTTTCTATTCCATCAGCGATTGCACCTGGTGGTATGGTAAAAATCTACGATGTGAGAGCTGGTGGTTCTGGTACAATTACTGCAACAGGTGCTACAACAAAAATCTCAGTAGCTAAAGGTAAAACAAATATCAGTTCACCAATTGACATTAGAAACATAGATGGTATGAAATTAAACCTAAGAGGTACTTTCTTAAAAGTAAACTAGTAGAAAATTTATATCGAAATAAAAAACTCCAACAGTCATGTTGGAGTTTTTTTTATTGATAATTAACAATAAAATAGATAATTATTTTCTATTACGTTAATTTAACATAAATTAGCAGAAAATAATTAACTAACATGAATAAAATTGTCACCCTACTGCTCTTTATTTCTTGTATTCAAATGTATGCTCAACAAGCAACAATTAAAGGAACATTAAAAGACGCAAAAACCAATGAAATTTTAATTGGTGTGAATGTTACCATCGAAAACACTACGAATGGTACTACATCAGATATAGATGGCCACTACGAATTAAAAGTTGAGCCAGGAAAATACAATATCGTATATAGCTATGTTGGTTACGACAATATTGTAAAAACTACACACGTAAAAGCAGCACAAATTGAAACGATTGATGTCGCTATGGGCGAGATGCAAAGCATGTTAGACGAGCTGGTGGTTACCAGCAGTAAATTCGAAAGAAAAATTGGCGAAGAGAGTGTTTCTATAGATGTAATAAAACCTGCAGCTATGGAAAAACAAAACATGAATAATGTAAGCGATGTTTTACAACGTAGCTCAGGTGTTACTATTGTTGACGGACAAGCAAATATTCGTGGAGGCTCTGGCTATTCTTATGGAGCAGGCACGCGCGTACTACTCTTATTAGACGATTTACCTATTTTGCAAGCAGATGCTGGATTTCCTAACTGGTCTGGTATGCCTGTCGAAAATATAGGACAAATTGAAGTGATAAAAGGAGCTGCTTCTGCATTGTATGGTTCATCTGCCATGAACGGTATCGTAAACGTCAGATCGGCTTATCCAACATCAAAACCGTATGCTAAGTTTTCAGTATTTGGCTCTACGGTTGACAATCCAAACAAGAAAGATTAGATCTATGACGATGCTTCTGAAACATTGACTAAAACAAGTGTAGATAAAAAATGGTGGGCATTAGACAGCATTACCTTAAAAGCAGGAGCAAATGGCATTTTTGGTCGCGATACAACCATAGAAAATACGTATAACAAAAGGCCTTATGAAGCTGGTTTTTCATTTGCTTACAGAGAAAAAATAGGCAAATTAGATATTGTGGCTGGTGGTATGTTTAACAAAAGACAAGGCCACAGATGGGGCGAAAATGAAACACGTGGTCGTGTAACTATAAACTTGCGCTATAGAATCAACGACAAAATGAGTTTTGGTGTAAACACCAATTTATTATCATCAAAAAGCCAGACATTTTTCTTGTGGGGCGGCGATGGTATAAGCAAATACATTCCGAGTGCGGTTACTGGTATTCCTACTGCATCACGCAGTTTCCGCACAAGTGTTGATCCATTCTTCAGATATGCAGACACGAAAGGAAATAGTCATAAAATATTAGGAAGATATATACGCACAGCCATTGACAATAGCAACAACCAAGACAACTCTAATGATTTTTATTACGGCGAATATCAATATCAACGCCGTATTGACAAATGGAATTTCACCATCACAACTGGCGCCGTTGCTAACCATGTGCGTTCAAAATCACAATTATTTGGCGACACTTCGCATGTAGGTACAAACATTGCTGGCTATTTACAATTAGATAAAAAATTCTGGAATCGATTAACAATTACCTATGGTTTCCGCTTCGAGTCAAACCGATTAGACAAACAAAAATGGGAAACAAAACCAGTATCACGTGTAGGTGTGAGTGTACAAGCCGCAAAATATACCTACATCAGAACCTCATTTGGGCAAGGCTACCGCTTCCCTACTATTGCTGAGAAATTTATCACCACAGAGTTAAGTCCAGGATTTGGCATTTATCCAAACAGAGATTTAACCTCTGAAACTGGTTTAAGCGTTGAAGTTGGTATTAAACAAGGTATAAAGTTGGGAAAATATGTACGCGCATTTGCTGACGTTGCAGCGTTTTATACGCAATATAAAAACATGATGGAATTTAATTTCATTAGCAATCCAACATTTGGCTTCCAAGCAAACAATGTGAAAAGCCAAACTATGATATATGGTATGGAAGCAACGATTGGTGGTGAAGGTAAATTATTCGGCAAGTTTCCGACAACCTTGCAATTAGGCTATACCTATATTGTTCCTAAATATAAAAAATATGATGAAAACAATGACGAATATAAAGACGTTGCCAAATACAATGTTTTAAAATACAGAATTCGTCATCAATTTGTTGGTGTTTGGGATATCGATTTCAAAGGATTTACTTTTGGTATAACAGGAACGTATTTTAGTTTTATGGAAAATATAGATAACATCTTTGCAACGATATTACCAAGCTACTATTCTTATGCTGCATCACATCTTAAAAAAGGCTCGAAACTATCTGATATAAAACCGAAGTTTAAAGGCGACTTCATATTGGATTTGCGTATTGGTTACCACTTTACAAGAGAAAACAGAGAATTCAATTTCTCTTTCAATGTAAAAAACGTAGCCAACAGAGAATATACTTTACGTCCAGCATTAGTAGAAGCACCACGCAACTACGGTTTCCGTATGGACATGACATTTAACTAACATTAAAGACACATATTTTTAAAAACAAACTTTTGTGCCATCACTATAATAGTGTATTGTGTACAAAAGTTTGTTTTTTTTTATACTATTTAACAAATTGTAAGGTATTTTTGCGCAAAATAAATTGAAATGAATATTTTCAAATCTATCTTTTTATTAATCGCCATTTTAGTCTTATGTTCAACTACATCTTTGGCACAAACAATTACTGTAAAAGGAAAAATTACGGATAATAAAACCAAAGAGCCATTAATAGGTGTAAACGTAACAACCAAAGACAATAAAGCATCGATTACAGACCTCAATGGTGATTATGAAATTCAATTGTCAGAAGGCAAGCAAACACTCACTATTTCTTATGTTGGTTATACAGAAATACAAAAAGATATTGATGTAAAAGCAGATGGTGAAAATATATTGGATATTTCATTAGAAGAAGAAGCAAAAAATGTATTAGGTGATGAATTAGTGGTCACAGGTTCCATGTTTCAGAAAAAAGCAAGTGAAGAGGTTATTTCCATTGAAGTCGTAAAACCAAAATTAATTCAAAATACAAATGTTACACGTATCGACGAAGCATTGCGCAGGGTTTCTGGTATCAACGTCGCTGACGGACAAGCTAATATTCGCGGTGGCAGTGGCTGGGCTTATGGCGTAGGCTCGCGCGTGGGATTTGTGTTAGACGGTCAAACGATTTTATCACCAGACAGAGGCGATATCAAATGGTCTTTACTTCCAATCGAAACTGTAGGTCAAATTGAAGTATTAAAAGGTGCTTCTTCTGTATTATATGGTTCTTCTGCAATGAATGGTACTATTCATTTACAAACAGTTGTTCCTACAAAGAAACCACAAACGCGATTCACTTCTTTTGTGTCATTTTATGGACCACCAAAACGCAAAGAAACAAAATGGTGGGAAATTCCTCAGCCAAGTACTGGCGTATCGTTTATGCGCGCACACAAAGTGAGCAATCATTTCGAATATACAGTTGGCGGAACGGCATTCATCCAAAATCAACAATACCAAGATGGTCTTGAATATTTGGCGCGACTCAACTATAGAACAAAGTGGATTAGCAAAAAAAATGAGAAATTAAGTTGGGGTTTGGCTGGTAGCTTTTCTTACAATAGAGAAACAGAATTTTTCTACTGGCAAAACTCACGTGATGGCGCATACAAACCAGCAGCAAATAATATTTTCTCCAATATTCGTATAACGATAGATCCTTATGTTACTATTTTTGACAAGAAAAATAACAAGCATGAAATATTAACTAGAACATATTTCAATAGACCTTCCTTCGACACAAAAACATTATTAAACAATATAGACTATCGTTTTACAAAACAATATGTTGAAAAAGACCTAACCATTATTGCTGGCGCCAACAATCAATTGCTTTGGATAAATGTGCCTTCTTTTGGTGGCTCTCCAAATAAAGTAGCCAATTTATTTGCTTCCTATTTACAATTAGATAAAAAATATAAAAGATTGACATTGTCAGGTGGTGTCCGATTGGAAACATTTACCTATCAAAAAAAATCTGGTGTAACAGGCTCTGAATTTAGAAAAGATGGCAAATTAAAATTCTATTTACCAGGACAATGGAGAGCTGGATTAAATTACCAAGCTACTAAAAAAGCATCGATACGATTTAATATCGGACAAGCTTATCGTTTCCCAAGTTTTGCAGAAAGATATGTGGACGAAACGCTTGGAAATGCTGATATTTCAAGAATAGATACCACCTATCAAACTGTTGGCGATACAGTATATGTTTACACAAACACACATACAATTTCTAGATATACATTAGCCATTTTACCAAATGTAAATTTAGTGCCTGAATACGGCTGGACTACAGAGTTTGGCTATCAGCAAAAATTAGCATCAAAAGGAAAAAAATATAGTGGCTTAATCGATATTGCTTTCTTCTGGCAACAATACAAAAACTTAGTTGATTTCAATGTCAACCTATCTGACACAACCGTTGTTGCTATTGTAAAACTTAAAGCAGAAAATATAACAGATGCACGTATTGCTGGTTTAGATATCTCCTTTAAACATGCCATTACACAGAAAAAACACAACTTGAATATCATGACTGGTTATACCTATACTTTACCAATTGCGATTGATAAATACTTAGGATATAACTTACATAAAATTGGTCCTTATTTTAAAGCATTCTTCACACACATGTTTACGCCAATCACAGGTGATACAGCGAGCTATGTTTTAAAATATAGAAATCGACATTTAATCACTTTAGATTTTGAATATGTTTATGACAATAAACTTACTTTAGGTATCGATGCACGTTACTATAGTAATCAAGAAAATTTTGACAAATTATTTTTAGGAATACCTGGCGCCGGCATAGATGAATACTATAGAAATATGCCTAAAAAAGGAAACTTCATTGTTAATGCTCGTGCATTCTACACCATCAAAGACAAGCATACCTTTGGATTTATTGTCAAGAATCTCAGCAATCGAGAGTATTGGCTGCGAGTCGGCAAATTAGAGCCTCCGATTAACTTCACCATGCAGTATCGGTACGAATTTTAACTTATTTCTAATATATATAAATCCTTTCATGACGAAAGGATTTATTATTTTTAAGCAATGAAAAATTCCAAATACCATTACTATAATTCTTTATTTAAAAATCAATCACTTCCACTTGCCTATTGCGATTTGGATTTATTAGACAAAAACATAAAAGACATTGCTAATAGAACGGCGAATGCCCATAAAACAATACGTATTGCATCAAAGTCGGTAAGAAGTACGAGCATATTAAAAAGAATATTAGACAGTCATTCTATTTATAAAGGACTGATGTGTTTTAGCGGAAGCGAAGCTTTATTTTTAAGTGAAAGTGGTTTCGATGATTTATTATTAGGATATCCAATCGTCAATGCTGATGAAATAACAAAAATTTGCGAAGCTACAAAAAATGCTAAGACAATCGTTTTAATGGTTGATTGCATACAGCACTTAGAACAGATCAATGCGATTGCAAATGCGATTGGCACAATACAAGCCGTGTGTATTGACATCGATATGTCAACAAGTTTGCCAGGCTTACATTTTGGTGTAATGCGCTCGCCAATTACTAGCATACAAAAAGCAAAAAAATTAGTCGATGCATTTGAAAAATTTCCTAATATAAAATTATCAGGTGTAATGGGTTACGAAGCGCAGGTGGCAGGCTTAGGTGAAAATAATCCAGCAAATGGTATAAAAAATTACGTCATTCCTTTTTTAAAAAAATATTCTAATTCAGATTATACTTATCGCCGTCGTGAAGTGATTGCCTATATCAAATCTAAAAATATAACTTTAGACTTTGTGAATGCTGGCGGAACAGGAAGCATCGAAAGTAGTAAAAAAGAAGATTGGGTAACGGAAATTACAGTTGGTTCTGGCTTTTACTCACCAGCTTTATTTGATTATTACGAAAATTTCAAACATGAACCTGCTGTCGGCTTCGCCGTGCAAATCGTCAGAAAACCGAGTCATAATATTTATACTTGCCTTGGTGGTGGATATATTGCCAGTGGTAGCATAGGAATAGACAAGCAACCAAAACCTTATTTACCTGAAGGCATAAAACTCAGCGAAAATGAAGGTACTGGTGAAGTACAAACGCCAGTAGAATATAATGGCAAAGAGCAATTATCAATCGGCGATACTATACTTTTCCGACATAGCAAAGCTGGTGAATTGTGCGAACGTTTTAATCAGCTTCAACTCGTATCTGCTGGAAAAATTGTAGGCTCTGCATTGACCTATAGAGGCGAAGGAAAATGTTTCCTTTAATTTAATCTAATTTCTATTGTAATTATTTTTCTATCTAACCATTTATAGGTATATTGGAGCATCAAATCAATATAATATGACTGTGTTAGAATCTACTGCTATTAAAATTACAAATCCGATAAACGGCGAAATTCAATACGAAATCGATGAAATTTCAGCACAACAAGCCAAAGACATTTACGAAAAAGCAAGTGTTGTGCAGACAAAAATACAAGCAATGTCTGTTAGCCAACGCGTAACAGAAGTTTTAAAAATTCGCGATTATGTAATTGCACACAGCGACTTTATATTAGATTGTATTATTGCAGAAACCGGAAAATGCAGAACAGATGCATTTGCCGCCGAAGTGTTTGAAGTTACTGATGTCATTGATGTCTATACTAAATTAGCTCCTAAGCAGCTCAAAGATCAGAAGATGAATTGGCCTATATTTTTGATGGAAAAAAAATCACGTCAATTTAGAGAGCCTTTAGGTACTGTTTTAGTGATTACACCATGGAATTTCCCATTTTATCAAGTAATAGTTCCAAGTTTAATGTCATTTTTAGCAGGCAATGCTACTATAGTTAAACCATCAGAAGTTACGCCATTAAAGCCACTTTGGGAGCACTTTTTCGCAAATAGTGGTTTTATGAAAGATGCCATACAAGTTGTTATCGGTGGAAAAGAAACAGGCGCACATTTATTGGCACAAAAACCAGACAAAGTACATTTTACTGGAAGTGTAAATACAGGTCGTAAGCTAATGGAAGCTTGTGCTAAGCAATTAATTCCAATCGACTTAGAATTGGGTGGCAAAGATCCAAGTATCGTTTTTGACGATGTAGATATCGACAGAACGGTAAATGGCATTATGTGGGGCGCATTTACGAATGCAGGACAAAACTGTACAGGCATTGAGCGTTTGTATGTACAAGAAGGAATTTACGATAAATTAGTGCCATATTTAGTAGAGCGTACAAAACGCTTGCGCACATCACATCCTAATCGCGATACAAAATCTGCTGAGGACTGCGACGTAGGAGCAGTAACCGCTGCTTTCCAAGTAAAAATAATAGAAGATCATATCGAAGATGCCATTGCTAAAGGTGCAACGTTGTTATGTGGTGGCATACAAGAAAAAGGCTCACATCACATACCTCCAACGATATTTGAAAATTGTACGCATGACATGAAAGTAGCGTCTGAAGAAACTTTTGGACCTACATTAGCCATCATGAAATTCAAAACTGAAGAAGAAGCGATTCGCTTAGCCAATGATTCACCGTATGGTTTGAGTGCTTCAGTTTGGAGTAAAGATACAGAGCGTGGCATACGAGTTGCGCGCGCAATAAAATGTGGTAATGTTTGTATCAACAATCACATGCTGAATGAAGCCAACCCTTACTTGCCATTTGGTGGCGTAAAAGACAGTGGAATCGGCCGTTTTAAAGGCGAAGATGGCTTATTGGTATTCTGTAATTTAAAATCTGTTTTATTAGATAAACAAGGCACACTAATTGAACCGCAATGGTATCCTTACACCAATTCAAAATACAAATTATTATATGCTGTCATGGTGAGTTGGTTTGGCAAAAGCAGAAACTGGTTTAA
>JADKZZ010000219.1 GCA_020848475.1 Chitinophagales bacterium
ATTGGCTAACTATTGGAAGAACGGAATTAAAACAACTATTGGCGTTAATGAGTCTGCCGCCAATGCTATTTCTGTCATTGGCAATGATGTGTACCTAGGCGGTTGGGAAATCATCACAGGATTCGACCTGCCAAGGTCCTGGAAAAACGGAGTCGGTACAACCATATATTTTACTGATGTAGTTTTATCAACTGTTATTACAGGCAATGGTTCCTGTACGGGTGTGTATGCAAGTGGTAATAATGTATATGCTGTCGGGAGTGCTCGTACTTCGCAAGGAACAATTATGCCTTGGGAATGTACAAACGGTGTAATACCTGCAGATATCATTCCTAATAATCATGGGCACAGCTTTGCTAATGCAGTTTGTATAAATGGAAATGATAAGTATGTAGCAGGTTGCCAAAACAATGCAACAACAGGATTGGCGATGGCTACTGTTTGGAAAAATGGAATATCAACTATCTTAACCACTGGCGATACTTCAGTAGCTGTTGCAACCTCTGTATATGTAGCTGGAAGCGATGTGTATGTGGCTGGATACGAGCAGGAAGATTATTACCATGGAGGGGCTACTTTTGCCAAGTATTGGAAAAACGGGTCGCCTGTAAAATTATCAACAGCACCATCAACCGCAACAGGCATAATGGTTTTTGGTAATGATGTATATGTCTCAGGATGGGAAGACAATGGCCCAATCAGAATCGCAAAATATTGGAAAAATGGAGTACCGCTTACTTTAGGAAAAGTTAATTTGAGTTCTAGTGGTAGTGCAATTGTTGTGAGATAAATAAAACAATAACCAAACCGTTGGATGTTTGTTGCTTGCAAACCAACAATGCAAAGGAAAAGAATGAAAACTATTCTCGTAAGTTTTTCATCGCTCTGTTCAAACTTCTAACCGTAATTCCTAAATAAGAAGCCATTTCATCTTTTGAAAGAGAAACATTTTGTATAGACTGTAATTCCATCAGTTTATTCAGACTATGTTCGACCGTGTATAATTGCTGATAAGCAGCTCTGCTTGCTGTATCTACAATTCGTTTAGCGAAACTGTCCAACAACAAATGATTTAAATGAATGTCTGTTTGGAGAAGTGCTGAAAAATATGGTTTATCAATAGCAAAATAAGAAATATCTGTCATCGCTTCAATTGTACACAAACAAGGAATATTACGAATTAATTCAAGCTCACCAATAATCTCACCTTTGCCTAAAAATTCAATAATATATTCTTTGTCATTGTCTTCCGTGAAATAACATTTGCTAATTCCTTCCACAATCAACATGACTTTTGTGGCAATTTCATTTTGAGATAGTATTCTTTGTCCTTTCCCACATCTTTTTAGAATAATATCTTCTTTACGGCTTTGGCGTTCGTAAAGTGCTGATAAATAGCTTAGGAAAGATTCGTTTGTTTTTAACATAAAACACCGGGACAAATGTCCTTTTTATTACATTTACATTTATCGAAATTTGCAATACGTAAATATAATAAATTTAAAAGATGAATAGAGATATTACAGTAATTGCATTTGATGCCGATGACACTTTGTGGGTAAACGAACCTTATTTCCAAGAAGCCGAAAAACAATTTTGTACTTTATTGGAAAACTATCTTCCACAGCATACCATTTCACAAGAACTTTTCAAAACCGAGATGAAGAATTTAGCTCTTTACGGTTATGGAATTAAAGGATTTGTATTATGCATGATAGAAACGGCAAACAGGGTTTCCAACCAAACAGTTTCCTTAAAAGTCATTGATAAAATTATTGAAATTGGACACGATTTGCTACAAAAACCGATTGAATTGCTGCAAGGTGTTTCCGAAACATTAGAAGCCTTAAATGGTGATTACAGATTGGTCGTTGCTACAAAAGGAGATTTGTTAGACCAAGAAAGAAAGTTGAAAAATTCAGGATTGGAACACTATTTTCATCACATAGAAATTATGAGTGAGAAGAAAGAAAGTGATTACCAAAAACTATTCAAACATTTGGATTGCCAACCTGAAAATTTTTTAATGTTAGGGAATTCCATCAAATCCGATGTTATTCCTGTTTTAGAATTAGGTGGAAAGGCAGCACATATTCCTTATCATGTAACATGGACACACGAGCAACAAGAAACCAACTTGACACACGAGAATTTTATTCAACTGAAATCAATTAACGAAATACTGAATTATCTAAAATAGAATGAAAAAACAAATAGATATTGACAATTGGAACAGAAAGGAGCATTTCCTCTTCTTCTCAAAATTTGAGGAGCCATTTTTTGGCGTAACGATAAAAGTAGATTGCACATCTGCCTACAAGAAAGCAAAAGAAAAAGGCGTTTCTTTTTTTTTGTATTACTTATATAGGGCTTTGAAAGCAGCAAATGATGTGGAAAATTTCAGATATAGAATTATCGAAAATCAAGTATTTGAATTTGAAAAAGTAAATGCTTCGCCAACCATCAATAGACCTAATGGTACATTTGGCTTTGCTTATATGGACTATTTTGAAGATGAAAAATATTTTTATGAAAAAGCTTTAGAGGAAATTGAAAATGTAAAAAACACAATCAGTTTATTGCCAGCCGTATCAAGTGAAAATGTCATTCATTTTTCGGCCATTCCATGGTTGGATTTTACAAGTATTTCGCACGCAAGAAGCTTTTCGCACCCTGACAGTTGCACTAAAATTTCCTTTGGCAAAATGACCGAAATTAATGGAAAAAGAGAAATGGCGATTTCCATTCATGTACATCATGCATTAATGGACGGCGTTCACGTTGGACTGTTTGTTGACAAATTCCAGGTTCTATTAAATAATGAATGAGTAAGCCTCTAGCTCGTCTTTGTTGATATACATAGCTGGTGCAAGAATGAGGCGTTGGTCTGCGTACAGGCTACTTGTGCCAAATTAGGAATCAAAACTTGCGAAAAAATAAAAAAGCACTTAGTTTTTAACCTAAGTGCTTTTTTTGGTGGCTCTCCCTGCTGGACTTGAACCAGCGACCCTCTGATTAACAGTCAGATGCTCTAACCAACTGAGCTAAGGAAGAATATGTATTCTTATCAAAATTGATGCAAACACATTATTTCGGAGTGCAAATGTAGGACAATAAAAATAAATATGCAATCTTTGTAAAAAAAAAATTCATGAGTCTTTTAGTAGTAGGAACTGTAGCATTTGATGCTATCGAAACACCATTTGGCAAAACAGACAAGATAACAGGCGGTTCAGGTAATTATATTTGCCAGTCTGCAGGCCATTTTACCAATGATATGCAATTAGTTAGCGTAATTGGCGATGATTTTGACCAAAATGAATTAGCGTATTTAAAATCAATTGGTACAGACATAGAAGGTGTGCAAGTAAAAGAAGGAGAGAAATCCTTTTTTTGGAGTGGTAAATACCATATGGACTTAAATCGTCGGGATACTTTGGCAACAGATTTGAATGTTTTAGCCGCATTTGATCCAATTTTACCTGCTAAATATAAAAATGCCGAGTTTTTAATATTAGGCAATATAGATCCAGCTTTACAAGCAAAAGTAATATCACAAATGGAAGTGCGTCCAAAGTTGATTGCCATGGACACAATGAATTTTTGGATGGAAATTGCACTCGAGCCATTAAAAGACGTCCTAAAAATGGTGGATTTGTTGATCGTAAATGAAGAAGAAGCACGCCAGTTAAGCAATGAATATTCGTTAGTTAAAGCAGCTAATAAAATTCGTGAAATGGGTCCGAAGTTTTTAATTATTAAAAAAGGCGAACATGGTGCATTGTTGTTCCATGGAAACAGAGTATTTTTTGCACCAGCATTACCATTAGAAGATGTTTTTGACCCAACAGGCGCTGGCGATACATTTGCCGGTGGATTTATGGGTTTTTTAGCAAAAACGAAAGATTTATCTTTTGACAATATGAAGCGTGCAGTAATTTATGGTTCGGCGATGGCAAGCTTTTGTGTAGAAAAATTTGGACCTGAGCGATTGAAAGAAGTAAGTGAAGAAGAAATTGAAGAGCGCGTTCAAGTGTTTATTGAATTAGTTGATTTTGATATTATTTTGCAATAATAAATCTTATGTATAAAATAAAAAGCCGCACAATGCGGCTTTTTATCGTTTATAAATATTTGCTTCCTGGCATTTCCAATATTAGATTGGCGCCAAACAACTCGGCAGGAGTGTGATAACCAGCTGGTAATGATTTATCGCTTACTATTTTTTGTGTAATAATTAATGCCATTTCTGCGGTGAGCTTATAGGCTTCAGGTGTTTGCAGCCTGGCCTCTATTGTCTCTCCTTTAGCATTGCTTATTTTTCCATATATTAAGGAAATTCCTTTCTCTCTACGGTCTAAATCGGGGCCTGAAATATTTTTGTCAACGTATGCTTGTAGCTTATTTCTAACAAATGAAGTTCGCATAATTGGATTAAACAAGGATTGCATTTTCATGGCATAATAGGCATTTTTAGGCACAGCGGTAAACACCATAATATTTGGAATTTTGGTTGTAAAATGTGCAGTAGAAACATCGCCCCATGGTATGGTCATACAAAATATTTTCTTGGTGCCAAAGTCAATTTCTTTTCCAATATGACCAATTGGAGTTAGCGCAATCACGCCATCTTTTCGAATAGCACCAGATTTTCCCATGCTTTCTACCATTGTAGTCATTGTGCCATGTGAAATATTGGCGCCTAAGCCAGCCCAAGCCAATTCTAAATGTGTTGCATCTGGCATTTTTTCATGCAAATGCTTTGCCATGCAATCTGTAGGAACAACATCGAAGCCAACGCCACACATCACAATTATGTTTTTTTCGATAATTTTTTTTCCAAATGCTTTTGCATACTCAAATACTTCAATTTCACCGGTGATATCTAAATAATGTGTGCCACTTTGTAAGCAGGTTTTAAGCATTGGTTTAATTGTACTACTAAATGGACCTGCACAGTTTAATACTAAAGAAAAATTCTTGAGATGAGATGTTATGTTGTCGATATCATCTAATCCAAAGATTAAATAGGGCAATCCGAATGCATCGGCAATCGGTTTTATTTTGCTTTCAGTCCTTCCTGCGATTGTTGGTTTCAAGCCTTGTTTAACAGCACTTTCCACTGTAATTTTTCCTGTATAACCAGCTGCTCCGTAAATTAGAAATGACATAAGCTTTTATTTTTTATCAATTTCAATAACACTCACTACTGCATTTTTGTTTTCACTTTCTGCCTTAAATGCAATCCTGCCTTTGTTGGCGCTATATTCTACATGGCTTAATGCCATTGCATTTAATGCATTCTCGACTTTTGTTTTGTAATCACCTTGTGCCTTGTTTATGGCTGTGTTTATTTGGTTATAATCTATAGGCTCTTTAGTAACGACAATTGCCATTTTGTCTTTTTCGCCGATGTTATCCGCTTGTAGTGATTGGTTTTTTGGAAATAGGCGATAGCCTGTAATGCCACAAAATGCAGTGTGTTTAGGTGTGTATGGAAATAACACATAACTACTTCCATCAGTCTCTTGTCCAAAAATATAGATGTAGCATTCTATAGAATTTTGAACTTCAATTTTAAATTTTGTTCCTTTAGCTATTGGTGTAGTTGTTGAGAAAATATTTCCCGAATTTGTTAAGTTGATATATTGTTTCGTGTCGTTGTTTACTAAACCAATGGTGCATTCAAATTTACGAGCAGCCATTTCGCCACGTTTTGGTAATGGTTGTAAAGCGTAAGCCTCTTTATTAAAATGCATAAAATCTTTATAACGTATCCAGCCAATACCATTTTCACCCCAATCAGGGCCCCAGCTATTCATAATTTGGAATGCGCCACCATCGAGTCTATCGTCATAGCCGATGATGCACATGCAATGTCCACCAAATCCTTCCATATCATAGTCATATTGTGTAGGATTCCATAGCTTCTGACCTTGCATCTCTTGCATAAAGGAGCCGCCGACCATCATGCCACAAATGACAGGAGCGCCTTTGGCTAAATATTGTTTAATGGCAAAAAAGTCCGTTGTGTAATCATCGCCATCGACAGACAAGCGTTCATAACCTCTGATTTTAAATTGTTGTGCTGCTTGAAGTATCTGTTGATTAGGCTCGCGAGTGCAACTTTGGTCTGTATATTCAAAATATTTTTTTGGAATATCGCCGGCTTCTGACATTACCTTACATGCATTAAGAATATAAGCACCTTGGCAGTTTGCCAATCCGATTTGATTATAAACAAAGGAAGGACTCATCGCAATTTCATCAGGGTTTTGTCCTGTGGAAGAAGCCTCCAAAATGGTGCGCGCAGCATATGAACTGCCCCAGCCAACGCAAGAGCCTTGCTCTCCTTGATCCATACGTGCGGGTGCAAATTTTAACAGACTTACATATTCTGGTAATGGATTTTTTTCATATTCAGAAAGTGATGCCGCGACTTCCGCTTTGTCATATACTTCTTCTTTCAATTCGGCACCAGTTGCCAATGCTGTAGCATTAGAATTGTTTGTATTTGTAGGCAAGCCACCACCACCAAACTTAAATAGTATAAATCCGCCAATTAATAAAATGGGAATTCCGATTAATGGTTTTTTGAAAATAAGTTTGAGTATGATAGGTAAGAATGCAGTTAAGCAACCGCCACCAGGCAAGCCACCGCCACCACCTCTTTGTCCACCGCCACCATCATTGCGAGGTACATAATCTTGTTGCTGATTGTCGTCATCGACCATTCTTATAGGCATAGCTTACTATTTTAGTATTGAATTTAAGAGTTATGCCTTAAAAATAAAAATAAAAAAACTCTGCGAGATGCAGAGTTTTATATATATAACAATAAACAATTAACCGATTAGTTTATTATTTAATAGGTATTCACCAATTTGTACGGCATTTGTTGCAGCGCCTTTGCGTAAGTTGTCAGCCACAATCCACATGTTTAATGTTTTTGCTTGTGTTTCATCGCGACGTATTCTGCCTACAAAAACCTCATCTTTACCATGTGCATCCATTGGCATTGGATATTTTTGATTGCTAGGATCATCGACTACAACAACACCTTCCGCTTTGCTTAATTCATCAAAAATATCTGCTAATTCGAATTCGTTTTCAAATTCGATGTTTACGCTTTCGCTATGGCCACCCATTACTGGAATACGAATAGTTGTCGCCGTAACTTTGATATCCTCATCGCGCATAATTTTGTTGGTTTCTTTCACCATTTTCATTTCCTCTTTGGTATAACCATTATCCAAAAAAACGTCGATTTGTGGGATGACATTTAAGTCGATTTTATATTTATATGCCATATCATCTGAGCTACCATTCGCACGTTCATTCATCAATTGGTCAACAGCTTTCTTGCCTGTACCTGTTACACTTTGGTAAGTAGAAACTACTACACGTTTTATCTTGTATTTTTTATGCAATGGATTTAAAGCCACTACCATTTGAATGGTAGAGCAGTTTGGATTGGCGATAATTTTATCTTCTTTTGTTAGTGCATCAGCATTGATTTCAGGCACCACTAATTTTTTAGTTGGATCCATGCGCCATGCTGAAGAATTATCAACGACGGTAATACCTGCTGCTGCAAATTTTGGAGCCCACTCTAAAGAAGTACTACCACCTGCCGAACATAAAGCAATGTGTGGTTTAGCAGCAATAGCATCAGTCATAGAGTGCACCTTATACTTCTTACCCTTAAATGTAATTTCTTTACCTACTGATTTTTCAGAGGC
>JADKZZ010000220.1 GCA_020848475.1 Chitinophagales bacterium
CCTAAAAATGGTCCTAAAGGTTGATATTCCCAACGTTGAATATCGCGAGCAGAAAAGTCGTTTAATAAAACAGCACCAAAAATATAATCTGTGGCATCATTAATGTTTATTGGTGTTCCAAGCTGGTTTTCTTTTCCGATGATAAATCCTAATTCGATTTCTATATCTAGTGTTTGCGATGCAGAATAAATTATCTCTTCGCCTTTCAACACTTGACCATACGGTCGTCTTACTGGTGTTTTTGTAGTAATGATTGATGAGCTTCTACCATGATAGGCTATAGGCATGTGTTTCCAGTTGGGCAGTAGTGGTTCCATGTTTGGTCTAAACATTTTTCCGACATTGCTAGCATGTTCCTCTGATGAATAGAAATCGGTGTAATCGCCAATGTTTACTGGTAGATGCATCACAGCACTACATTGCTGATATACAAATGAAGTATGATGTGCATTAAAAAAATCAGACTCTTCACTGATGAGCGTATAGATTTTTTTCCTTGTGTATTGCCATATTTCTTTTCCTAAAGCAATGAAATTATTTAAAGTCTCATTGCTGAAAACATTATTTTGAATTCTGCCTTCAAAAAAATTCAATTCATATAAAACAGACAAGTCAATAATGTAATTTCCGATAGCAATGCCCACACGCTTTGATTTCGTTGGCGTAGAAAAGATACCATACGGCAAATTGTGTATGGTAAAATGTTCGTTATTATTGCTGAGTTCTTGGATTGTCATATTTATTTGTTTTAAGCACTAAATTTTAATGTGTTTTAAATTAATAATCAACTCAAGTTGTCATGTATTTTTTTTGTTATTCTTTCTATATGCATGATGTCTTTTTCATTCAAATTATGCCAACCTTGTATTCGAAATTCAATCACGATAGGCAATAGTCTTTGTATTAATGCTTTTCCTTTTTTACTCAATGAAATATTGTATTTCCGTCGATCATTAGTACATGCTTCTCTTACTATTAATTCTTTTTTTACTAATAGTTCGATGATGCGTGTTATGGTTGGTGCATCTTTGGCACAATGTTCACAAAGCGACACTTGATTTTGAGTGCCATGTTGATGTAATTCAAAAAGAACAACCCATTGGTCAACGGTAATATCCACCTCGTGTTCGTTGAACTTACGTTGAAGTTCTAATTTTATTTTTTTTGCTGTAGATTCTAATATAAATCCGTAATTAAAATTCATTTTGTTTTTATTTATAATGTTCCTCTTTTTTCTTGTTCTCGTTCTATAGATTCAAATAATGCTTTAAAATTTCCGGCACCAAATCCTTTTGCACCCATACGCTGGATGATTTCGAAAAACAGTGTTGGCCTGTCTTCCACAGGCTTAGTGAAAATTTGTAATAAGTAGCCGTCTTCATCAGCATCTACTAATATTGCCAGCTTTTCTAATACGCTGATATCTTCTTTCATGATGCGCATGTGCTCACCTAATCGCGCAGGAATTTCTTCATAATAAGCATGTGGTGGCGCACTTAAAAATTCTACGCCACGTGCACGTAAAGCACTTACCGTTGTAATGATGTCATCGGTGGCTACGGCAATATGCTGCACGCCTGCACTCTCATAAAAATCAAGATACTCTTCTATTTGTGATTTCTTTTTGCCTTCAGCAGGCTCATTGATTGGGAATTTTATTCTGCCATTTCCATTGCTCATCACCTTGCTCATCAAGGCAGAATATTCTGTGTGGATTTGTTTATCATCAAATGACAAAAAATTGACAAAGCCCATTACATCTTCATACCATTTTACCCAAGTATTCATTTCATTCCAGCCTACATTGCCTACCATGTGGTCGATGTATTTTAATCCAACAGCGCTTGGATTGTAGTCAGAATTCCAAGCTTGATAGCCTGGTAAAAATATACCTTTATAATTTTTTCGCTCCACAAAAATGTGTACGGTTTCGCCATAAGTATAAATGCCTGAGCGCACGACTTCACCAAACTCATCTTTTTCAATTGTTGGCTGCATGAAAGGTTTTGCGCCACGTTTGCTTGTTTCTTCAAAAGATTTTGTAGCGTCTTCAACCCAAAGAGCAATGGCTTTTACACCATCGCCATGTTTGACTAAATGCGTATTTATTGCTGACTCGGAACTTAATGGTGTTGTTAATACAAGCCTGATTTTATCTTGTTTTAAAACGTAAGATGCTTTGTCTTTGATGCCAGTTTCCAAACCAGCATAAGCTAAGGATTGGAATCCAAACGCTGTTTTGTAAAAGTGTGCTGCTTGTTTTGCATTGCCTACATATAGTTCCACATAATCAGTGCCAAGCAAAGGCAGAAAGTCTTGTGCTCCTTCAAATATTTTTTCAAGTCCGTAATTAACATTTTTTATTTCTGTTGACATATTTTTTTAATTTATTTTAAACCACAAAGAACACAATGTTATTTTACAAAGTTCTCAAAGTCATTCCCTTGAAAAAGGGAATCTCAATATTGTATTATGAGATTCCCGCTTACGCGAGAATGACA
>JADKZZ010000221.1 GCA_020848475.1 Chitinophagales bacterium
CACTTACGATTTTATTCAAATATTTCTTTGACAATACTTACCTTGAAACATTGGTTATAGGTTTGGTATTATATCTAACATTAGTTACTCGCAACAAATATGTCCAATACGCTTGCATTAGTTTATTTTTTATGTTGCCAACATTAGATTTTTATTTTTCGCATATCAAAAAGGGAGAAGGGGATATTGAGTTTAGAATATTTGAATTGGTATTATCGTACTGTGCAGGTTTTCTTGTTTTAGCTTGGACAAAAAAAAATCCCCAAAAATGGATTCTGGGAATAAGTTGTGTATTGATTATAGTTTTAGCTTTTACAGGAAAAGAAAAATTGAATATCAATTTACCAAACTCGAATGTTAAAGTACAAATTAGCCAAGGGTTAAACAAAAAACTGCCCCAAGTAGTTGAACAAAATGTTGTAGATCGCCCCATTACATATCTGGAAGCAGTAACAGATGCTTTGTCGCCAATAGAATATAAACTAGGAACAGCAGCACAAGTGCTTACAAAATATACAGCTTTATTGATTGTGCCCTATCCGTTATCTTTTTATTATGGCTATAAAATTATAGATTACCAATCAGGTTTTGAGCCATTAAATATATTAACGCTATTAGCATATATGCTACTTGGAATTGCAGGATTAATTTTTCTGCGTAAGCAAAAAATTATTGCCATATCAATACTGGTTATGGTAATAGGAATTTCAATTTATACCAATATTTTTTTAGCAGCACCCGGCATGATGGCAGATCGTTTCCTTTTTGTGCCATCGCTTGGTTTTTGTTTGTTGTTGGCTTACGCAATACTTAAAATCTGCAAGCAAAATATGGGAAAAAATTCAGCAGTGTTGAATTGGCAAACAATAGCTCCAAAGTTAAAATACTCCGTACTTACAATTCTATTAGCATACTCTGCATTAACTATTGCACGCAACAATGATTGGGAAAATGAACTTACTTTATTTACAGCAGATATAAACCATTTAGAAGCTTCAGCTCAAGCTAATAATCTTTATGCTTTGGCATTGATGAAATATTCTTTCAACGAAACCAATCCAACTGAAGCAATTAAAATGCGGCAAACAGCTGAACTCCATTTTAAAAAATCAATTACAATATTTCCAAAGTTTTTTAATTCTCAATACGATTTGGCACGTACACAAAGTATATTGGGAGAATATGAAGAGGCTGAGAAGAGTTTTGTAAAAGCAGCAAAGATTGACACCTCGTTTCCAGATGCATGGTTGCAGGCTATAGATATTGCTATGAGCCAACACAGATATAATGATGCGATACAATATTTTTCTTTAATGCAACCTAAATATGTAGAAGAAAGCCCAAGTAACATCTATAAATTTGGTTATGTATATTTTCTAAATAAAGAATACGATTTATCCATTAAGGTTTTAAAGAGAGGCTTGTCCATATTTCCAAATCAAGCAGATATGAATTTGATAATAGGTGAATCGTACAGAGCACTTGCAAAAAATGATAGTGCGGTTTTTTATTTAAAAAAATCTTTAGAGTTAAATCCTGAAAGTGAACAACTAAAACAGCTAATTTTAGAAATAAAAAGTAACTAAAACGATAGCCGAATTATACAGAAACATATAGCAAATCAATTTGGTTAAAAACTCAATATTTTGTATCTAAAGTAACATTCAGTAAAAGAGGAAAAAATAATTTTATTTGCGTTCAATGGCAAAAGATAGCAAGCAAAAGTTAAAACCGGAATTTTGGCTGGAACGCTATCGCTACCGGATAGTTTTTGTGTTTTCTTTTTTGTTATATGCAAATTCTATTTTCAATTATTATGCATTAGATGATAATTTAGTTGCTACAACCAATTCACAACAGCCCCATCGGCTCACATCTAAAGGCATACCTGCTATACCCGA
The DNA here is from genome assembly GCA_020848475.1 of Chitinophagales bacterium. GTDB lineage: Bacteria > Bacteroidota > Bacteroidia > Chitinophagales > JADIYW01 > JADJSS01. The sequence goes on from JADKZZ010000221.1 coordinate 1,902, forward strand.
AATTTTTACAGAACCATATTACAAAGATGCTCAAGGCTATGCGTTTGATTACCGGCCTATAGCTTTGGCAACATTTGCCATAGAGCATAGTTTGTTTGGAGATAATCCGCATGTGAGTCACTTTTTTAATGTGCTGCTTTATGCTTTGTTGTGCGTTTTATTATTAAAAACTCTTGAAGCCTTGTTGCGAAACTATAACCCGTTATTGGCATTTGTATGCACTTTGTTATTTGTTGCACATCCTGTACATACCGAAGTGGTGGCAAGCATTAAAAATCGCGATGAAATTTTAGCATTGCTATTTATGCTGCTGGCTTGTTTGGCATACTTTAAAACAGAAGAAAGAGCAACTAATATTTGGCTTTATTATTTACTGTTTGTTGTAGTATTTATTCTTTCAATTTTATCAAAGCCAACAGCAATAGTGATGCTGCCTATTGTAATTCTTTTTGTAACAGTACATCATAAACCAAAATTGCTTCCTTTATTACTGTTATCGGTATTGCCACTTATTGTTTTTGCAGTAACACAAAGCAGCCCAATTCCACTTTCGTGGTTTCTAATGTTGCTTGTTGCTGTTTGGTTGCTTACATTGTTGTTTTATACAATTTGCTATGTGTCGTTTTTAACAATAAAACAAAGTGTAAATGGACATATTAGCCGCGCTTTACTTACTGTAAGATCTATTCAAGTTATTTCGCGTGATAACAATTTCTTTTTTGAGCTATCGCTCATTCCTGCACTTATTTCAATTGCTGCTTTGGTAGTTGTATCCATAGTGTTAGTTACCAAGAATGTTTCGTATGGCTATGTTCCGGTCTATTTTACTATACCAATATTACTTGGGATTTTACATCACAAGTATGCAAGCCCAATAATGTTCTTGGGAATTTTATTTCTGTCAGTTTTTAGTATTTATATTGATTTACTTGGAATTGCTTTGTACCTTTTATTTTTTACAGTTCTAATTAGCAGAAATAAGAG
>JADKZZ010000222.1 GCA_020848475.1 Chitinophagales bacterium
ACATTCTTTCTTACCTTAGATCCATTTTCTATTAATGCGCGAATCATTCAACAAGCTAATGACTTGACTGCATTACCATCGCCAGAAGAATATTGTTATACCACAACACAACATATTGCTAATAATCCATCACAATTATATGGCATTGGAAGAGGTTTTACTGTGTCGCCCTTTTTTCCTCAATTATACAACTCTGATTATGAAGTTGGCGAAGGTGCTATTGCGGCATCATTCGACAATGCTGGCTTATATCGATTCTTCAACAGCACTTCTGGAGGCCTAACAAATTTAAAGCAATTTGTACGTTCAGCTGCTGTCAATGCTTATTTTACGGCAAGAGTAGCAACAGGTAGTGGTAATCATGTTTTAAAACTGACTATCAATTCATTTGACACAACAGTAAACACATTTGGCCCTACAACAAAAATTATACAGCAAACATTTCCGTCTAGTTTTCTCAATGGCAATGGTCTTGAATTTATTGCTATCAATGAATTAGCAACTAAAGCAAATTATATTGGTTATGCTGCATTACAATATCCAAGATTATTCAATTTTGAGAATGATACAAAGGCATTATTCGCCATAAAGAAAAATACAGATGTATATCTCGAAGTACGAAATTTGAATGCTGTTTCTACTACACCAGTTTTATACGACATTGAAAATAAACAACGCTATGTAGGTATTACGGATACGGTATTGAAATTTCATTTACTGGAAACACTTAAACAACGCGAACAAGTATATTTGTCTGCACAAGACACTATTTCCATTCCCATAATTAGGAAATTTAGTGCGCTAACTTTTACAAATTTTTTAAGTGCGAATCAGCAAGGAAATTTTTTAATAATATCTAATAAAAAACTCAAGAGCAGTACGAATGGTGTAGATAATATTGAAGAGTACAGAAGATATCGCTCAAGTGCTGCTGGTGGTTCGTACAATGCAAAAACCTATTTTATTGATGAATTGGATGACCAGTTTGCTTATGGCATTCCTCAACATCCATTGGCAATCCGAAATTTTGTAAATTTTGCGATTGACAAATTTTCAGTTACACCACAATTAGCTTTCATCATCGGTAAAGGATTTGAATATCCTTACACTTACAATAATCAATCTATTATTGACAGAAGTTTAGTGCAAACTTATGGCGAACCCGCTTCTGATAATTTATTGACAGCTCGCTCTGCTGTACTCAATTTCCCACAAATTGGCATAGGCAGGCTGGCAGTAACCAATGGGAATGAAATAAAAATATATCTTGACAAAGTAAAAGAATACGAAACAAAATTAAACGACACCTTCAACCTTTCACAAACTCCATTTAATAAAATGTGGATGAAGAATGTATTGCACTTGGGTGGTGGTAATAATAATTTTGAACAACAATTATTTAGAAGTTATTTAGATAATTATAAAACAATAATTGAGTCGCCGAGATATGGCGCAATCGTGAGTGGTTTATTTAAAAACAGTACTGATCCGATTCAGATTGCACAAAATATTTTCTTAGATTCTTTAATTAATACTGGTGTTTCATTAATCACATTTTTTGGTCACTCTGCCACAACAACTACCGATTTTAATCTCGACCCTGACCACATGGATAATGCTGGGAAATATCATCTAATGTTGTCTAATGGCTGTTTTGTTGGAAGTATTTTTGTTGATTTTAAATCTTTGAGTGAACGTTTTGTGCTAACGGCTAACAAAGCTGCAATTGGTTATATTGCACCTGTTACGTATGCCGTTGCTGATAATTTAGATGCTTTTTCGAGTGATTTTTACACTCGATTTTCCAATAGCATGTACAACGATAAAATAGGTTCAATACTGAAAGAAACATCAAAAGCTGTTATTCTTAGTGGTGGCTTAATTAACCCAATGATTGGTGAACAAATGATTTTCCATGGCGATCCAGGCTTACGTGTAAATACTCATTATAGACCAGATTATTACATAGACCAAAGTAGCATTTCATTTGAACCACAAAACATCAATGCAACAGCTGACTCTTTTTTAGTGAAAGTTGTGGTGAAAAATTTAGGAGCAGCTGTCAATGACCAATATGTGGTAAATATCGATCGTATTTTTCCGAATGGTCAAATTCAAGTTACAAAAGTAACTGTGCCAAGCGCACGCAATGTGGACACGGTATTACTTTGGATAAAATCGGATAGATTAAACGGACCTGGTTTAAATACGTTTAGAATAAAAGTTGATTATGAAAATACGATTGCAGAATATTCAGAACTAAACAATGAAGTCACTGTTACAAAAGTGATTTTAGCTGACGATATCATTCCCATTTTTCCTTATGAATTTTGCATTGTCAATGATCCGAATTTTGAATTAGTTTTTTCTACAGCCAATGTCTTTGCTGGATCAAACACCTATTTATTCCAAATAGATACGACAGAATTTTTTAATAGTCCTTTGCTAACACAAACGCGCGTCACACAACCTGGTGCTACCATACATTGGAAACCGCCAGTGCAGTTAATTCAAAATAAAGTGTATTATTGGCGAGGCACAGTAGATACAACGGCAGGCAATCCAGCAAATTGGAAAAACAGTTCATTTTTATACAACACGTCTTTATCTACCGGCTGGAATCAGTCTCATTATTTCCAATATTTAAAAAATTCATTTAGCACATTAAATTTAAAAAATGACAGAATTTTCCGATATCCAAATACTGTTCGCACCATGCAAATCAGAGTTGGCTATCAACCACCATTAGACCAATTGATTGAAGCATATTGGGACGGATATCTCATTGCAAGAAATGCTTGGGCACGGAAAGGATTTATCTTCTTTGTGTATGATGGAAACACTGGACAAAATTTGCAAACTTATCAAATCGGAAATACTTGTCGTGGCCCATACAGCGATATTACATGTAACCGATATCCAACAAATGTGATAGAATTTGTTACCAATGATTTGGCGAATGGTAAAACAGAACGTCAGCATGTAACAGATTTCTTAAACTCCATTCCGTGTAATTCCTATGTGTTAGGCTATAGCTTTTACAATGCTGGTTATTCACAATGGCTAGCAGACAGTACAGCTCCTGGCGACAATAATTTATATCAAGCATTTGAAAATTTAGGTGTAAGTAAAATACGTCAACAATCGGAAAATAATCCATTCGCTTTTTTCTTAAAAACATGTGACAATAGCTATACTCCAATACAAATTCAGCGATTTGCACCCAACATAATAGACACTATTTTTTCATTTAGTGGTACGTGGACAAAAGGCAGTATGGAGTCTGCAATTATTGGACCAGCAAAAGACTGGAAACATTTTGATATGGATTGGTCTTCATTAGAATCTACTTTTGGCGACAATGCAGTTGTAAATTTATATGGTTATGATACAATTGGTACGCGTACATTATTGCGCGATGATTTGGTAAAAGGTGCGGTAACACCAATAACTATTGATGCAAGAAGATATCCATTTTTGCAAATGCAATGGCTAACAAAAGATGATACAACAGGCACAGCTCCTCAAATGGATTACTGGAGATTATATTATGACAAAGCACCTGAGGCTGTTGTCAATCCAACTATCTATTTTTCTAAAACACGCGATACTATTGCTTCTGGCGAGAATTTTAATATGACAGTAGCAGTTGAAAATGTTACACCTATTGATATGGATAGTTTGTTGGTGCGTTATATAATAAAAGATGCAACAAACAACATTACTATTTTATATAAAAGATTTGGACCATTGCTTGGAAAACAATCTAGAAATATTAGTTTTGATTTCAATTTCCCTGGATTTAATTTCTTTGGCTTAAACTATGTTACCGTTGAAGTGAATCCTGACGATGATCAGCCAGAACAGTTTCACTTTAATAACTTTGCTGAATTCACTGTATATGTAGAAAAAGACAAAATCAATCCACTCTTTGATGTCACATTTGATGGTAGACATATCATCGATGGCGAATATGTATCAGCAAATCCAGAAATATTATTTAGGTTAAAAGATGAAAATAAATATCTAGCATTAAATGACACATCTGGATTTTTAATTTACATGTATTATCCAAATAATCCGACAGAACCTGTATTAATTGCTAAAAGCCAAAGCGATGTTACTTTCATACCGGCAACAAATCTTAATGATGGTAGAAATAATGAAGCACGTTTAATTTATAAACCAATGCTGACTGATGGCACTTACGAAATACGAGCGCAAGGCATTGACAGAAGTAATAACGATGCTGGAAAATATGATTATCGTATCAAATTTAAAGTAGATTCAAAACCTTCTATTACTAATGTTTTGAACTATCCGAATCCATTTTCGACTTCTACACAATTTGTATTTACAATTACAGGTGCTACTGTACCAGAACAATTAATTATTCAAATATTTAGTGCCAGCGGAAAAGTAGTAAAAGAAATTACACGTGAAGAATTAGGCAATTTACATGTTGGCACCAACGTCACCGATTACAAATGGGACGGCACGGACAACTTTGGCGACCGATTAGCTAATGGTGTTTATTTCTATAGAGTAATGACTCGAAATATTGATGGTACAACTACCGAAATTAAAGAAAGTTCCATTGATAAATACTTTAAAAAAGGCTATGGAAAAATGTATATTATCAGATAAAAAATAAAAAACATGCTAAAAAAAGCGAACAATTTTGTTCGCTTTTTTTTATTCTATAAAAGAAATTTTTATAAATGAATAACTTCGCCATATGCAGCAGCAGCAGCTTCCATAATGGCTTCGCTCATAGTTGGATGTGGATGCACGGACTTTAGAATTTCTATTCCTGTTGTTTCTAATTTTCTGGCAACAATAATTTCGGCAATCATTTCTGTTACATTTTCGCCGATGAAGTGAGCACCCAATATTTCACCATATTTTTTATCGATAATTAACTTCACAAAACCATCTGATTTTCCAGCTGCTTTTGCTTTTCCGCTTGCTGAAAATGGAAATTTTCCGACCAGAATTTCTGTACCATTTTCTCTGGCTTTTTGTTCTGTAATACCTACGCTTGCTACTTCAGGCGAGCAATAGGTGCAGCCTGGAATATTCATATAATCTAATGATTGTGGATGATGGCCAGCCATGTGTTCTACGGCAATAATACCTTCTGCACTGGCCACATGTGCTAATGCTTGACCTTTTACTATATCACCAATAGCATAAACACCTTCTACATTCGTTTGATAAAAGCTATTCGTTTTGACTTTATCGTTTTCAGTTGTAATTCCACATAGTTCCAATCCTATATTTTCAATATTCGATACGACACCTGCTGCACTTAAAACAATTTCTGTTTCTATTACTTGCTCACCGCTTTTTGAGTTAACTAAAAGTTGTACTTTATTATCAATAATTTTTGAACTTAACACGCGTGAAGATGTCAAGATAGTCATTCCTTTTTTACTAAAATTTTTCTCCAATAACTTAGCAATTTCTTTGTCTTCAATGGGCAATATCGTGTCATAAAATTCAACTAAAGTCACTTGCACACCTAATGTTTGATAAAAATAAGCGAACTCCACACCTATCGCGCCTGCACCTACAATAACCATATTTGTTGGTAGTTTGGGCAACACCATGGCTTTGCGATAATCAATAATAAATTTTCCATCTATAGGTAATGACAATAATTGTTTGGCTCTACTCCCTGTAGCCAACAACACATTATTGGCTTTTAAAATTTTTATTCCGCCTTCATTTAATGTCACCTCAACACGTTTACCAGGCAACACTTTTCCATAACCATAAATAATAGTAATGTTGTTTTTTTTCATTAAAAACTGAACTCCTTTACTCATGCCTTCTGCCACATTTCTACTGCGTTGTACGACTTCATCAAATTTGATTTTAACATCACTTACTTCGATTCCATAATCTTTCGAATGTTGTAGATATTCAAAAACTTGCGCAGATTTTAGCAAAGCCTTAGTAGGAATACAACCCCAATTTAAACAGATACCACCTAGGCTTTCTTTTTCGACTATGGCTACATTCATGCCTAATTGTGCAGCGCGGATTGCGGCAACATAGCCACCAGGCCCGGAGCCAATTACGATTAAATCAAAATTATTCATACAATAAGTTTATTATTATTTTAAATGAATAGTATGCTAATGACTATATTTGCAAATAATCATTATTCAAATTTAGTATTATGGATTTGAAAGATAAAATAAAAAACTTAGCAGACGCATATTATAATGAACTTGTAGCTATACGAAGGCATCTACATGCACATCCTGAATTAAGTTTTGAGGAAAAAGAAACAGCAGCCTATATTTCTAATAAGTTAGATGAATTAGGCATCGAACACACTACAAACATTGGTGGTCATGGTATAGTTGGAATTATAAAAGGAAAAAATCCAACCATAAAAACAATTGCTTTACGTGCTGACATTGATGCATTGCCAATTGAGGAAAAAAATAATTGCGATTATGCTTCGAAAAATATTGGAGTAATGCATGCCTGTGGACATGATGTACATACGACATCTTTATTAGGTGCAGCAAAAATTTTGAATGAATTAAAAGAACATTTTGAAGGTAGCATAAAATTAATTTTTCAACCAGCAGAAGAAAAATTACCAGGTGGTGCTTCTATCATGATAAAAGAAGGTGTATTGAAAAATCCTGCTGTTGAAGTAATTTTTGGGCAGCATGTTTTACCACAATTAGAAACCGGAAAAGTAGCTTTTAAATCAGGTATTGCAATGGCAAGTTGTGATGAAATATACCTTACTGTTAAAGGGAAAGGCGGCCATGGTGCAGTTCCTCATTTAACTATTGATCCCATACTGATTGCTTCGCACATCGTCGTAGCCTTGCAAAGCGTGGTGAGCAGAAATGCCAATCCGATCATGCCGAGTGTGTTGAGTATTGGAAAATTTATTGCAAATGGCGCAACCAATGTTATTCCGGAAGAGGTAAAATTAGAAGGTACATTTAGAACCTTTGACGAACAATGGCGCAAAGAGGCACACCAAAAAATTAAAACCATTTGCGAAAGTATTGCTTTAAGTTTTGGTGGAATTTGCGAAGTCAATATTGAAAAAGGATATCCTTTTTTAAAAAATGATGAACAGACAACAAACGCTTCTTTTGCATTAGCACAACAATATTTAGGTGCTGAAAATGTAGAAGAAATGCCAGCGCGAATGACAGCAGAAGATTTTAGTTATTATTCGCAAGAAATACCTGCATGTTTTTATCGATTAGGAACTGGAAATATTTCGAAAGGAATTACGTCATCAATACATACGCCGACGTTTGATGTAGATGAGAATTGTTTAAAGATTGGTAGCGGCTTGATGGCATGGATAGCCATTAAGCATTTAAGTCAATAAAAAAGGCGCTTCCAAAGAAGCGCCTTACCACACTATGAAAAAAACTATTTTGTTGCTTTGATAGCTATTTTAATATTTACTTCTGGAGAAATAAATTTATCTTTTAATGATTTGTCATTGCCATAGTTCATATTCCACTGTGTACGGTCGATATTGAAATTAGCGAGTGCTTCCAATTGATTATCGGCAATCGTAATTTTCGCTGGAAACGTTACATTTTTACTTACTGCTTTGAGTGTAAGATTGCCGCTAATACGTGCATTTGCGCCATCTACAACTGTTTTATCTGTTGGTGTTGCTACATACTCTTCTACATTTGTAATGTCAAATTTTGCTGTCGGAAATTTTTCAGCATCAAAAAAATCTGAATGCAAAAGGTGACCTTTTAATTTAGTTTGAATCATTTCGCCTTGTTCATCTAAGCTCAATGATTTGACGTCAATGGTAAATGTTCCAGCACTAAGCTTGCCGTCGGTGAGTGTAATTTTTCCATTTACTACTTTAAATTTTCCTGGATGATTTTTACCTACACCATTTCCAGTAAATGCAATTACAGAAGACGAATCCGTGCTTAATTCAACACCAGACGCTGTTGCTACATCTTGCGATGCTGTTGTCGTAGCCTTATCTCCTTTTGGCGTCGTATTACAAGCAACAAAAAATAAAGTTGCCAATAACATCATTAATAATTTATATCTCATATTCATTCATTTAATTAGTTGCAAAGATAACTATTGTATATACAATAATCATGTAAAATTATGTTAAAAATGGTTTTTAGTCTTTACCTTAAGAGGTTTCTAATTTTGTAAGTGAGTACTTTAGGTTAAAATAAGATTTCTAATGAAAAGAGAATATGAATTTCCCTCAAAATTCAAGACTGTTGAGTCGATGTTCGTGTAAGTTGTTTTATTACTGCTGAATATTTAATTCCATTATAGGTAAATACCTGTCTTTAATTGATGTTTCTATATGTCCAATTGTATGAAATCCAAAATATTCGTAAAATTTTTCTGCTTTTGGTTCAGATTCTAATGTTATTTTTTTTATTTCGGTATTCTTAATTCTATCAATAAAATTATTCATAAGAAGTTTCCCAAATCCTTTTCCTATATAGCTCGGTAAAACAAATAGATTATCCAGTTTTATTTCTTTTTCATTCAAATAAATGTAAGAATAGTATCCAATAGTAAAATCATTATGTAATAATTTGTAAACAGGATTAGTTTCAATGTAGTTTTCTGATATTGTCAATAATTCTGACCAATTTTGCATTTGTTCATCTGAATATCCCCAATAAGCTTTAGACTTTTTAGTAATTTCAGTCAGAATGTCACTGTCCGCAATAGTTGATTTTATTATTTTCGTCATATTTTATTTACAATTAGCGACTACATAAAAATTTAACGAAAAATTTGGAAAATGTGCCCAAGACAGGACTCGAACCTGCACAACCTTACGGTCACTACCACCTCAAAGTAGCTTGTCTACCAATTTCAACACTTGGGCAAT
>JADKZZ010000223.1 GCA_020848475.1 Chitinophagales bacterium
AATGTATGAGAAATGGTGCTGACATGATATGTAAAAATACAAATCTGCTTAATTAAACCATAGTGATAGTTATCTACACACCTAAAGTTACCAACAGAATTAAATATACGTTTGATTTTGTTTTTAGTCAATATTTTGGTATCGATTATACCATCGTGCATGAACCAATAACAGCGTTTGCAAGTTCAAATATTTATATCAATTATTCTAAAGAAATTAAACAACAATATTTCAATATTGTTCAGCATAACTTATTGCTCGAGACAAACATTACACCGCAAGAATTGTTTGTTTCCCGCGTAGCTCATTTTTCAGTTTTTTTTAAACAAGATAATCGCTTTGATCTTTCCTTTGATATTTTTTCTAGTATCTTTTATTTAATTGCTCGCTATGAAGAATACCTACCTCATCAACAAGATACGCATGGCAGATATCTTTCCTCCAATTCTATTTTAGCACATGCAGATTTTCGCTTTGCTCCAGTTGTAGAATATTGGCTCCTTTATTTCAAACAAAGATTAGAGGAACAGTTTAAATTTTTGAATTTTAAGAAATACCACTTCGAATATCTTCCCACTTTTGATATCGATAATGCCTATAAGTTTAAAGGAAGAAATTGGTTTCAACATTTTCCAAATTTTCTTACTTCAGATTTTTGGAAATATATATGCCACATCAGTAAAGATAAATATGACGTTTATGATGACATTTTTAAATTATTAAAAGAAACAAATTCGTCTTCCATTTTTTTCTTTCTATTGAATGATGAGGGAAAATTAAATAGTAAAGTTTCTCCAAGAGCTGATGCATTGCAACAATTAATAAATACTTGTAAAGAGCGCGCAACCATTGGTATTCATCCATCTTATCATGCACCAACACAAACAGTACTTTTTGATAATGAATTAGACATCCTTGCAACCTATACTGGTCGTATCGCCGCCGTTTCCAGACAACATTTTTTGCGTGTTTCCTTTCCTCATTATTACAGAGAATTATCTAACACAGTTATTCAGACTGATTATTCTTTGGCATATCCAGATGTTCCTGGATTTAGAGCTGGTTGTAGCCGACCATTTTATTTTTTCGATCTAGAATTGGATACACAAACGCATTTAAAAATACAAGCTTCTTGTTGGATGGATGCCACTTATGCTTACTATCAAACACTTGATGCAGAACAAATTAACCTTAATTTCTTAACGCTTTTTAACCAACTTATAGAAATTAGTGGTATTTTAGTTCCAATATTTCATAACGACTTACTCGCATCGGAGAAATATTGGGGTGTTTTTAAATTTATTAATAAACTAGCAACAAGTAGGGATGAGCTTAAAATTTAAGTCAGGATTAATATTATTTGGTATTATATTAATTTTTACATTTCAAACTAATGCGCAGGATTACAAATTTTCGCAATTCTATAATTCGCCATTAAACTTAAATCCTGCATTTACAGGTAAGATAAATTCTTTATATCGTTTTGTGGCAAATTATCGCGTGCAATATTTACCATTGCAATCGCCATCGCCATATAACACACTTAGTGCATCTGCTGATTTTGGTGTTTTGCGCGACAAACTAAAAGGAGATATATTCGGTGTTGGTGTTGTGTTTACCAACGATAGACAAACAGCAATTCGTACAAATACGATGATGTTTTCATTGGCTTATCACAAAAGTTTAGGTAAACAAAAAAATCATTATCTAAGTGTAGGCGCACAAGTGGGTTTTTTACAACGTTCTGTTGATTTAGGAAATTTGGCGTTTGCTTCTCAATTTACAGGAACAGGCTTTGATTTGTCTTTAAACAATCAAGAAAATTTTGCAGGTGAAAAATATTTTAAACCAAATTTGAATATCGGTTTATTTTGGTCATCTAACTTTACTAAGTCGATTGGTGCGTACGCTGGTGTTTCTGTGTTTAATATTATTAAACCTAAAGACTCATTTTTCAAATCAGATAATGAACGTGCCATGCGCTTTAATACACACGCTGGTTTGTTTATCGATGTAAAGAAGATTGTATTAATTTCTCCAAATGGTATGTATATGTACCAAGCTAAGGCTCAACAATGGATTGCTGGATCCTCTTTCTCTTTTAATGTTTCTGGTAAAAGTGAACCTTACAAAACAGCAGTTTCATTAGGTGTGTGGTATGATGGTAATGGCGCTGTTATTGCTTCAACAGGTGTTTCTTTCTTAGGTTTGCAAATTGGCTTTAGTTATGATGCTACTGTTAAAAAAGATCTGAATAAAGCAGTTAAATCTGTAGGTGCTTTAGAAGCTTCCATTATCTATACTGGCAGACCATTAGACAAAAAGAAAAGCTATTCTCCATTGCTTTGTCCTAAATTCTAAAATTCTATAATCAATATAATTTAGCTACTCATCTGAGTAGCTTTTTTTTGTTTCACGTGAAACAAAAAATTAAATTCAAATTTCTTTTGAATTGGTTTCACGTGAAACATACTACAATGCAAATAAAAGATGAGCATATTTATGTTGTTATAATTAAG
>JADKZZ010000224.1 GCA_020848475.1 Chitinophagales bacterium
TACCTTCTAGATTAAAACAGCAAGGTTACACAACATCTTTCTTTCATGGTGGAACAAATGGTACAATGAACTTAGACACTTACTCCCAATCAGCAGGAATAGACCACTACTTTGGAAGACGAGAATATGATAACGACAAAGACTACGACGGTACTTGGGGAATTTGGGATGAAAATTTTTTGCAATATTTTGAATCCGAAATATCAAAGCAAAAGGAACCCTTTATAAGCACCGTATTTACACTCAGTTCGCATGAGCCATTCCACTTGCCTCCTCAATACGAAAATACAGAAATGGCAAAACTTAATGGTATAGAAAGAGGAATCACGTACTCCGACATGGCTTTGAGAAAATTCTTTGAACAAGCATCACGCCAAAAATGGTTTGCAAATACATTATTCGTGATAACAGCAGACCACAACTATTTAGCTTATGAAGATCCACAACATTATTACAATCAATCACTAGGCATTTTTGCAATTCCGATTGTTTTTTTCTCACCTAACGAAAAACGTTTAATCGGAAATGATACTACCCTCATGCAACAAATCGATATTATGCCAAGTGTCCTACAATATTTAAATTATAATAAACCATTTTTTAGTTTCGGAAATAGCGTTTGGGACAACTCACAAATTAGGTTTTTAATCTGTGGCATATCATCCACCGCCTATTACTATTCTCCACCAATGCTACTTACAGCCAATGATGGCAACATTAATGGATATTATAATTTTAAAACAGATAGTAACCTAAGTGAAAATTTGATTCAACAGAAAGATTCGCAATTCATAAATATAGAAACTCGTTATAAAGCCTACATTCAACTATTAAACGACTGTTTAATTCACAATAAACAATCCGTGCAAACATTCATCCATTCAAATAATACAACCCAAAATAGACATTAATAGAATAACTATTTTGGGTTGTATATCCATTTACAATTTTGAAAGGGATAAAAAAAGATGTAATTTTGCAAAAAAATAATAAAATGTCAACACACACAAGAGCAAAAATAGATTTGGAATTGCACTACAAAGTTGCCGACATCAGTTTGGCAGAGTGGGGGAGAAAAGAAATCAAACTCGCAGAAGCAGAAATGCCCGGTTTAATGTCAATACGAAAAGAATACATGCATAGCCAACCATTAAAAGGAGCACGCATTGCAGGTTGCCTTCACATGACAATTCAAACAGCCGTTCTTATAGAAACACTAGTCGCACTAGGAGCAGAAGTAAGATGGAGTTCATGCAATATATTTTCAACACAAGACCATGCTGCGGCTGCAATTGCTGCGGCAGGAATAGGTGTCTTTGCATGGAAAGGTCAAACCCAAGCTGAGGCAGATTGGTGCATAGAACAAACACTATTTTTTGGTTCCACCGAACGCCCACTCAACATGATACTAGATGACGGAGGAGACTTAACCAATATGGTATTTGATGAATATACAGAGCTAATTCAACACATAAAAGGACTAAGTGAAGAAACCACAACAGGAGTACACCGTTTACACGAACGAATGGCAAAAGGCACCCTACCAATACCTGCGATTAATGTCAATGACTCAGTCACAAAATCAAAATTTGATAATAAATACGGATGTAAAGAATCATTAGTAGATGCCATTCGTAGAGCAACAGACGTGATGATGGCTGGAAAAGTAGCCGTCGTTGGAGGGTATGGAGATGTAGGAAAAGGAAGTGCTGAATCACTTAGAGGAGCAGGAGCACGTGTTATCGTGACAGAAATCGATCCAATCTGTGCATTGCAAGCAGCTATGGATGGATTTGAAGTTAAAAAAATGGCAGATGCAGTTAAAGAAGCTGACATCATCGTTACAGCCAGCGGATGCCGTGATTTGATTACTGAAACCCACTTCCGAACAATGAAAGACAAGGCAATTGTTTGTAATATCGGACACTTTGATATAGAAATAGATATGTCTTGGTTAAATAAAAATTACGGCCAAACTAAAAACACAATCAAACCACAAGTGGATATGTACACAATCGAAGGTAAAGACATATTGATACTGGCCGAAGGTCGATTAGTAAACTTAGGATGTGCCACCGGTCATCCAAGCTTTGTAATGAGTAACTCATTCACAAATCAAACACTTGCACAAATAGAACTTTGGACAAATACCAATAAGTATGAAAACAAAGTATATGTCCTCCCTAAACATTTAGATGAAAAAGTAGCACGATTACACCTTGCCAAAATCGGGGTAGAATTAGATACACTATCAGAAGCTCAAAGCCAATATTTAGGAATACCAAAAGAAGGCCCTTATAAAACCGATTGGTATCGATACTAATCATCACAAAAAATACAATAAAAAAACTGCCCGAAAAGGGCAGTTTTTTTATTGTATTTAAGAAAGCCAATAAAATATATATAATGAAATGAATACCCAAAAAACGTATAGAAAAGACATAAAGAAAAAGACAAGTAAAATAAAGAACAACAAAAAACAAATCAATACAAGTAATAATGAACGATAAATGAATACAAAATAAACAATCAAAACATTAAAAAAACAAAGATAAAAAAAAGAAATACATTTTTGTAAATTGTTAACTATCGCTAAGATATAGTGATATCAATGCTTTTAGAAGAATACAATAAAAAATAAATAAATAATTTAAAAATATATTTGGAAGTTTGACAAAACGACTTACCTTTGCACTCCCAATTACGGAAAACAGTTCTTTGAAGACGGAAAAATAAAAAGAGAAATAAGAAAAAAAATCAAATAAATATTTTGAAAAAAATAAAAAAAAATTTGGTGAATAAAAAAAACTTATTACCTTTGCACTCCGTTTGAAAATAACGAACGAGAAAAATACTAAAAGTTCTTTGAAAGATGGAAACAACAGATTAAAAAACGCAAGTTTTTTAAACAGGTAATCTTAGCGAAATTAATTAAAACAGATCGCTAAATTTTTTTGAAAAAATTTAGCCAAGATCAAAACTCATTTACAATGGAGAGTTTGATCCTGGCTCAGGATGAACGCTAGCGGCAGGCTTAACACATGCAAGTCGTGGGGCAGCGCATTATA
>JADKZZ010000225.1 GCA_020848475.1 Chitinophagales bacterium
ACAACACTAGAATCAGCAATAGAAGAAGAACAACAAAACGCCTATATAAGCTATGATAAAATACAAATATTAAGGCTATCACTTATTGCTGTTGGTATCGCTTTAATTGTTAGTGTCATTGCCAAATTGTTGGTGCATTTAATTGATTTATTTACCAATATTGCATTTCGTGGGCAGTTTTCATTCGAAGCCATGTCACCTGCACAACATCATTTAGGATATTGGGTGATTTTAATTCCAGTTGCTGGAGGCTTGTTGGTTGGTTTGATGGCACATTTGGGTTCAAAGGCAATCCGTGGGCATGGAATACCTGAAGCTATGGAGCAAATACTGACAAATCAGAGCAAGATAAAGCCTTCGATAACCTATCTAAAGCCAATATCATCGGCAATTTCTATTGGTACAGGTGGTCCGTTTGGTGCGGAAGGACCAATTATTGCAACTGGTGGAGCATTAGGTTCTACTGTTGGACAAATTTTACATATTACACCAAACGAGCGGAAGATATTATTAGCAGCTGGTGCTACATCTGGCATGGCTGCAATTTTCGGAAGTCCTGTCGCTGCTATTTTTTTAGCCATTGAATTACTATTATTTGAATTTTCACCTAGGTCATTTATACCAGTAGCATTAGCTTGTATAACTGGTGCCGCAGGTCATCATTTGCTTTTTGAAGATGGATATGTATTTCCAGTTGCAAATGCAATAAAAACAGCATCAAACGAGGCGCTTTTCTTTTATAGCATAATGGGATTGATTATTGGATTACTTGCAGTTGCCATCACAAAAATTGTTTATTGGATGGAAGATATGTTTGAACACATTCCTATACATTGGGCATGGTATCCAGCTATTGGAGGCATCGCTGTAGGTATTATTGGCTATATCAATCCTAAAACATTAGGTGTTGGCTATTCCAATATTACAGACTTATTATCAGGCAATCTCAGCTTACAATTAATGATTTCACTTTGTTTATTCAAATTTTTATCTTGGGCGATTTCCTTAAGCAGTGGCACTTCAGGAGGAACGCTCGCGCCTTTACTTACTATAGGCGGTGCTGTTGGTGCTATAGCTGGCAAGTTGGGCGGACAATGGTTTCCGCATGCAGATATTTCAATTTCTTTAGCAGCATTAGTAGGCATGTCTGCAATGTTTGCTGGTGCGTCAAGAGCATTTCTTACTTCGATAATATTTGCATTAGAGACTACTGGACAATCAGCTGCATTATTGCCATTATTAGCTACATGTACTGCTGCATATACCGTATCTTATTTTTTAATGGGCAATACCATTATGACAGAAAAAATTGCGCGCAGAGGTGTATTTACGCCACATGCATATAGTCCTGATATTTTAGAAAAGACTTTTGTAAATCAAATAGCGTACGACACTGGTATGGTTGTGAGTGATAATATAAAAATAGAAGAAGTGAGAAATTGGCTACAACAAAATGAAGCTATGCAGACAAATTTTTTAATTATCACGGATACGTTTGGTATATATAAAGGTATCATTAGTAGTTCAAATTTGTTTAGTTCACATCACGATAAAAACCAAGAGATTGATACTTTAATAAAGAGGAAAGAAGTATTTGTACAACCTTCGGATTCCTTAAAAGTAGCTGTAGATTTAATGTCAAAAGAAAATGTAGATGTATTGCCAGTATTAACAAACAATACAGTTATTGGTATTTTGTCTTATAAGCATATTTTATCCGTTTATAAAAAAGATACTTTTGACAATATGCATAAACTGCAACACATCTCACTTAGCAGACAAAGGTTAAAATTGTTAGTACGTGGTCAGCAATTAATTTCTATATTAAAGAAGTAAGGCAAGTGATTTTGAGGTTTGAATATGATTATCATTACCCATTTAATTGAATTTTACTTTGTGTTATTACTTTTTCCTGAAATATGTATGTCCATTCAATAAAAGAGGAGGTCTCGCCTACGGCGAGACCTCCTCTTTTATGCTATATTTATTTATTATTCTTTCTTCTTTGCTTTTATTTTTTCTAATTGTTTTTTGAGCGACTCTACAGCTAAATCAACAGCTGCTTCAAATTTTTTGCTTTTCTCTTTAGCAATCAAGGTGCCGCCAGGAATATTGGTTTTGATGACAACTACTTTGTCTCGTACTTGCGTGTTTAGTTGTTCTAAACTAAGCACTACATCTGAGTCAATAATTTTGTCGTAAAAGGTTTCCAACTTAACTAATTTTTTATTGATAAAATCTTTAAGTGATTTGTCTGCATCGAAGTGCAGTGATTGGATTTGAATTTTCATTGACATAAAAAAAATTTATTATTTGAGTAATAAGTTGTTGTCGTTTGTTGTTTGTTTTACGATGTACTACATTATTTTAAATCACTAGTAATCGTTCATGTTGAAAAGGCTTTAAAAACTATTCATAGGCTATGCTTTTGGGTGTGTATTTTTATAAATCTCTTTAAGTTGTTCAATTGTATTATGCGTATAAACCTGTGTAGATGCTAAGCTTGCGTGACCTAACAACTCTTTAATGTCGTTTAATTTTGCACCATTATTGCTCATATGCGTTGCAAAAGAATGTCTCAACACGTGTGGGCTTTTCTTATCTACGGTACTGCAATGACTGATATGCATCTTCACTATTCTATAAACGTAATTTGGATAAAGTTGGTTTCCTTCTTTTGTTAAAAATACATAAGATGCTTTTGGAATATTTTTATATTCGTCTTGTTGAATTTGCTTAAAAATTTGCAAGGAATTTATCAATTGACTACCAATTGGCACCAAGCGTTGTTTATTACCTTTACCTGTAATTTTAACTTGCTGATTTGAAAAATCAATCGATGACCACTGTAAATTAATCAATTCTTGGCGGCGCATACCTGTAGAGTATAATACATCAATCAATAATTTTTCTTGCATATTATCGTATGTATTTTCTTTGGAAAAATACATTTCTGGTGTTTCTAATAAATGATTTATTTTTTGTTGTTCTACAAATTTTGGAAGACGCTCAGGTATTTTTGGCGTGTTAATTTTATCAGCTGGATTATATTGTATATTTCCTGTTTTCTGGGCGTATTTATAGAAAGATTTAAGGGCTGAAATTTTACGTTTGATGCTGGAAGGTTTATTGCCAGCATTGACTAAATGTACAACAAAAGCACGTACTTGATTGTGCTTTACGATGAGTAAATCATCGTTTTCGAATTCATTTTTTATAAAATAAAAAAACTGTAGAAGATCTATTTTATAAGACTCTACAGATTTATTGGAAAATCGTTTTTCGAAAGTAAGGTAATTCAGAAACGCTTCTATCATTTTCGCTGCCATTAATCTTCGCTAAATTAGAAAGATTAAATTACACAAAAAAAATGAAAAGCGCAACTATTATTCTTCTCCTTTACGAAGTTGCTCTACGTAGATAGCTTTTTTAATTTCAGTGCGTCTTTTTACAGAAGGCAAAGTGAAAGCTTGACGAGCACGTAATTGTTTTACAGTGCCTGTTTTTTCAAATTTTTTCTTAAACACTTTTAGTGCTCTGTCTAATGATTCTGATTCTCTTGCGTCAACGATTAACATAATTTATACCTCTTTTATTTTTAAGATTGGACTGCAAAGATAGTGATTAATTTGAAAATGAGGAAATTAGTCAAATTGAAAATAAGAATTTTATGTTAAATATTTCCTTTTAAGATTTCACGGCTAATCACCAATTTTTGGATTTCTGATGTTCCTTCGCCTATTGTACACAACTTAGCATCTCTATAGAATTTTTCTACTGGAAAGTCTTTGATATAACCGTAACCTCCTAATACTTGAACGGCCTCATTGGCTACTTTGCACGCTACTTCTGAGGCATAGTACTTAGCAAATGCGGATTGTTTTGTCATTTTCTCACCACGAATCATCATGTCTGCAGCTTGGAAAGTCAATAATTTTGATGCTTCAATTTCCGTCGCCATATCTGCTAATTTAAAACCGATAGCTTGAAAATCAGCAATTGCCTTACCAAATTGTTCTCTTTCTTTTGCATATTTTACTGCAGCTTCGTAAGCGCCCACAGCAATGCTTATACTTAAAGCAGCAATGGAAATCCTTCCGCCATCTAAAATTTTCATAGCTTGTATAAAGCCATCTCCTACATTTCCTAATATATTTTCTTTAGGAACGCGACAATTATCAAAAATCATTTCTGCAGTTTCAGAGCAACGCATTCCTAATTTATTTTCTTTTTTGCCTCCACTAAAACCTGGTGTTCCTCGCTCTACTACAAATGCTGTCATGCCGTGGCTGTCCAACAGTTCTCCCGTACGCACAATAACAACAGCTACATCGCCACTTATGCCATGTGTGATAAAATTTTTAGAACCGTTAATCACCCAATGGTCACCATCTTCGTGCGCTACACACTTCATTCTACCAGCATCTGAACCCGTGTTAGCTTCCGTAAGCCCCCAAGCACCAATCCATTGTCCACTTGCTAATTTTGGCAACCATTTTTTACGCTGTTCCGCGTTTCCAAATTTATAAATATGATTTGTGCATAATGAATTATGTGCAGCAACTGAAAGGCACAAAGCACTGTCCACTTTTCCAATTTCTATTAATGCTGTAATGTATTCGTAGTAACTTAAACCGGCACCACCATATTCCTCTGGAATTAAGATACCTAACAAACCTAATTCGCCTAATTTATGCATGGTTTCCACAGGAAAATGTTGCGTTTCATCCCATTCTAATACATAAGGTCTGATATGTTTTTCCGCAAAATCACGTACTGTTTGCGCAATCATTTGCTGGTTTTCGGAGTACTCAAAGTTCATGAAATTATTTTTTTTTTGTAAAGATAGTAAAAAAAGCGTTGGGTCTCTCTTTAGTTGGTTTGTAAGCAATAAACCACTATCTAAATAGTTTTAATACCGCACAAGTACGCTTCCGCACAAATCATGGCAGCATACTTGTACGAGTTAGTGATTTGTTGGTTGAAAACCAACAAAGGCGACAGTTGGTTGAAAACCATAAGTGTTCGGAAGATTACGTTGTATTATAAGAATAGAGAAATTGATTTACTTTTTCAATATTTCCATCACA
>JADKZZ010000226.1 GCA_020848475.1 Chitinophagales bacterium
AGAAGAAAAACAATAGTTAATAGTAATAGTGGAGAAGAAAATTGTGCGACATTTATAATGTTCGCACAATTTCCTTAATCTTTACGGCATATAATCCTTTGTGTTATATACCGTAAAGATATATTGTACGACGTTCTACGTCGCACGAATAAAATGTTGTACAACACTCACCTACAAAAAATAATTTACATCACAAAATCCACGCGTGGCTATATTAAAATAGCTCGGATAAAATATTAAAAATAATATTTAGCACAAGCTATAAAATATATTGTACATTTTAAAATACGATGGCTTTTTGAATACGTTACGTATTTATTCAAAAGGTGTCCCCCAGTCCCCCTTTCCAAAAAAGGGGCGGTCAAACTAATGACTGCGCCACTTTTTTTATCCACACATTTATTAACAAAATTATAAATTTCTGTGGATAACTAAAATATGTTGGATGCCTATAAAGGAAAAAAATACATCGACAAATTGAGAATTAAATTTAGTGTGGACGATTTGTATTTCAATACAAATAGTCCACGCGCGGACGTCCACATTAAATTTAGTTTTTAATTTATTATTAATATTAATTAATTCAATAAGTATTTAATAAAATATTTATTTAAAAATATATGAGATCAGCAAGTGAAAGTTCAACAAAGTTCGTAGAACGTGCAAGTGCAGCATCAGGTGATTATGGGTCAGGAGTTGCAAATACAAGTAAAGACCAAGCAGCCGCCGCAATAGCTGCAAAAGGAAATTATGCAGCGGGAGTTCAAGCTGCAATTACTGGCGACAGATATGCAAAAGGTTTAAGCAAATCTGGTAATCAAGGTTGGAAAGAAGGAGTTGCAAAGAAAGGTGTAAATCGTTTTGCAGAGGGAGTTTCTGCTAGTGCAAATAAGTATGCAGAAAATTCCGGAAAATACGACGGCGCACGTAATGCGGCCGCTTCCCTACCTCGTGGAACAAAAGGATCAGAAGCTAACTTCCTACGTTCAAAGACAGTTGGTCTTGCTCTAAGAAAGCAAAAAATCGGTGCCTAGTTTTTAGTATTTTCATTTTTAATTTTTATTATTTTAATTTTTAATTTATATGGCTAAACAATATCGTTTACGTGAGGGTGATGTTATTGCAGTAGATACAAAAACACAATTAACTACATCGGGTAGTGATACTGCACCGGGTCCTTTGAATGGGCCAAGTACAATGAAGTTTATTACAGCGCTTAATGTTGCAGCAATTCAGAACATGGCGGCCGCAACAAGTTACTCTGCTTTTATCAGACTTGAAGGACCGGGGTTGGTAAATGGTCCAGAAACTTTCTGTATAGGTGCAGGTGGAAATGATGTTGCAACAGGTGGAAATGCAGTTGTTGAAATAACTCATATTCCAGTAAATCTTCCTATTACAGAAGCAAATGAGATACAGGTATTTGCTGAAATGTGCGGAACTGACATCGGTACACTTTCTGTACAAGTTGGAATTGAGTTTAGTGATGCAGCCGGAGAAGGTGCAGGAGAACATAAGACATTAACCGTGGAAGGTGATGTTACTGCAGCAGATACTCGTACAGCATTATTGACACAAGGTTCAATGACATCTCCTTCATTACTTGTTCCCGCAGGATATACAAAGATTGACAAAGTAATTGTTGCGGCCGCATCAGAAGGGCTTGCAGACGGAGGATGTTCATTCTTTATACGTTTGGGTGGTAACGCCGTAAAAGGTGGGGAGCAATTACTACCAGTTTCATGTGCAGGGCGTATTGCACCTCAAGCAGGTTCAGATGCAGCACCACAAACATGTTATCCTAGAGTACTTGAAAATCTTGACATTGAAGTATCTCCTTCTGATACTGTTTCAGTATGGGCAGAAATGGCAGGTACAGACACAGGAACTGGTCGTGTATGTGCAACATTAATATTTGCTAAGTAATCTAACTAAATAAAGTTATGTTAATAACAACAAGCATCGTCGCTTCGGAATTAGTTCCGGCAAATAGTTCTCGTAAATCAATCTTAATTATAAACGAGAGTGCTGTTGATACTGTGTATATAAAAGTTCAACGGTCGGAAGTAACAAACGTTTCTGCAACAGACCATGACTTTAGACTTGGACCGGGAGCAGGAATATCTTTGAGTGCGTTGTTTGACGGCGTCGCAACCTTGCAGTCACGTTTTACTGTGATTGCAAGTGCGAATGCGCCAGTGGTTTCAGTATTAGAAACAACAGATCAGAGAAGTTAATTTACTATATAATTTTATGCCATTTTTTTTCTCAGGAGGGTCAACTATAGGATCGGCTCAGATAGTAGACAATGAAATTGTCGACGCGGATATTAATGCGAGTGCAGGTATAAAAAAGAGTAAGTTAGAATTTGTTGGTGCGAAAGTTACAAAAACAGGTACTACTCTTCAAAACAATAGCAACGAATTAATTATACCTTGGGACTCAGAGAGTTATGATACAGACTCTTTCCATGATAATTCTACAAACAACACAAGGCTTACAATTCCAAGTGCGGGAAAATATTTGGTTGTTTTAAATGTAAATTTAGATCCGTATGCAAGCGTTATACAGTGGGAAGTAAGACTAAAGTTAAATGGTTCAACTTATTTGTGTGGACAGGGTGGATCAGCAGGAAATGATACCGTAGACTATGATGCAAGAAGTGTAGCGTATATAGGAGATTTTTCTGCAGGAGATTATATTGAGGCAACATCTGAAATGGGGACATCTGATAACCACCAAATTTTAGCAAGTTCAAATTTCAGTATATTGAAATTAAATTAATACAAGCAAAACAAATGACAAAGGCACAAATAAAATCAGCATTAATATCTCTCTTAATCGGTATCGCAACAATGGTAATTACTTCCCTATTGGAGGGTTTACTTAAAATAGCAAAAGAGTGGCTTGCAACGGGCGCGAGTGGGTTGAGCGCGTCGGCTACATATTTAATAAGGCATTATAGAGGGTAATGAGAGCATTTGAAATAGCACTAAGTGAATATGGTGAGAGAGAAATTAAAGGTGCGTTGCATAATGCGCGAATTTTACAGTATTCTAAAGATATAGGTATTAAGTGGGTTAAAGACGACGAAACAGCATGGTGTGCTATTTTTACTGGTTGGTGTTTATATAAAGCAGGACTACCTACTACAGGAAATGCATTGGCTAGAAGTTATTTAAAGTACGGAGCAAAAACAACAGTGCCAGAAATAGGCGACTTGGTTATTTTGTGGCGTATATCCCCTACTAGTGATTATGGTCATGTAGGATTTTTTATAAAGAAAGATAAGAAGTATGTTTGGATATTAGGTGGAAATCAAAACGACGAAGTAAATATTACAAAGTTTAGCGTCGAGCAATTATTGGAATATAGAACAGTGCCAAGAGTTAAAAATGCTTGATGTATACAAATTTGAAAAGAGATCAG
>JADKZZ010000227.1 GCA_020848475.1 Chitinophagales bacterium
TACTTAACGATTTATTACTTGCTGATTCAAATAAGCGTTTAAATTCCAACGAATCTTCGATAGTATTTTGTCTTGTTTTTAAATGTAAGTGCTTCATCTGCCTAAATTAATCATGTAAGAAACGAAATATAAAAAAAAACTCTTGCTTTTCATTGTCTTATTTCAATTTATATCACAAAGCAGGAATTATGATACGACAAAAAATGTCGTACTAAAAAATATTTTTACTAATAGCGCAAGCAATATTGGAAACTAAAAAAATGAAAAATTAAATTCAGTTAAAGACAAATAAATATCAGCGTTTATAAAAAATATAATCTGTGCTTAAGGCTTCGATACCTGATTGTGTAAATGAAGAAGCAATTTGTGCTCTATGATACGTTGAATGATTTATGATATGAAATAAAATATCTTGGATAATATTATTATATGCTTCTCCTTTACTATTCGTATATGCTAAACTGTTAGACAAATCGATACTTTCTAATATTAGCAGTGTTTGTTCGTAGTTTGACGTATCTATATTTTTCAATTGTTTAATTTCGTGTATTTGTCTGACACCAAATGAACTTTGCATAGGAAGAATTCTGTTATTCCAAATCTGATGTGCATTTAAAATATGATTAAATATAAAAATAGCATTTTCAGATAGCATTTCATGATGCGCAACATAAACAGCGGCTAATTTTCCGTTGCAATGGTGATTATATTCAAACAATTCTTTTAAAAAAAATTTCATATATCAAGAGTGAAGATTTTTAAAATCAAACTACAAGCATACTAAATTTTATTTAGACAAATCACTTGGATAAATGCCTTCTTTAATCTTGCTTCTTAATTTAGCAATCACCAAATCTTTTTCTTCAGAATAAGTAACCCCAAACCACTCAATGCCATTAGGCAATAATTGAACATTTACTTTTCCTTCGTTCATCATGGTAGAAACTACTGTTGGAATCAGAAATTCAGCTTTGGGTTCATTAATATTTTTATCAAAAAATGTTTGCCATTGTTTTTCTAATTCATCAAATAACAAGCAAGTAAAACCCCAAAAATTCATAGAAGCAAAACTATTTTCTGGAATATCAGTAAACGAGCCGTCTGCATTTTCATTTTGCAATTTCTCATTTCTGATATCTATTTGAGTCATTTCTGTAATAGATAATAACTTTTGATTTTCGTCGAGCACACACACACCACGAGATACAGAACCAATGTCGGACAAAGTATTTTCTAAAACATAGCCAACTAGTGAAAATGTAGGTGAATTATTATCGCAATTCGTTAAAAACTGATGCATGGCCACGTATGCTTCTCTGCCATAAAAATCATCGGCGTTGATTACCACAAATGGATTTTTCACTACAGATTTAGTGGCTAATATTGCTTGCCCTGTTCCCCAAGGTTTTGTTCTGCTTGCCGGAGCGCTTGCTGGTGCTTGCTGAATTACAAACTGAATCGGAATTTTATTTGACCAAACGGCATTCATGTGTTGTTCCATTTCACTCAACAAATCCTTTCTTGTTATTATCACAACATCATCAAAACCAGCTTTTTGTGCATCATAAATTGCATAATCCATCAGCCATTCTCCGCTCGGACCGAAACTTGCAGCTTGCTTTACGCCACCATATCTGCTGCCCATTCCGGCAGCCATAATTACTAAGGTTGTTTTACTCATGTCGCAAATATAAGGAATGCTGATGTATAGGCAAATGCATTTATTAACATCGTGTAGAGCTTGGAACTAAAATAATTAATCTAAGGTTATTTTAATGCGCTTTGTATGGTTCATGCTAAATCACTACCTTTGCGCTTCAATTACAAAGAAGATGAATTTTGACAAAAACACGGTAATCGGTATTACGCTTATCATTCTTATTTTTCTTGGATTTTCCATTTACACGCAGCAACAAGAGGCCGCGTATTTAAAGTCGCACCCACCAAAACAAGAAACGGCATCTAAGTATCCTACAGAAAATAAAGCAGAGAAAGTAACAAATACTGACAGTATCAATACTAAAGTAGAAACAACAGCAATAGATTCTTCTAAAGCGCAGGCGTATGGTTCGTTTGCCAACTTTACTAAAGGCAGTGAGCAATTGATAACAATTGAAAATGACAATTGTATTTATACATTTAGCAACAAAGGTGGCTTTATTAAAAAAGTAGAATTAAAAGGCTTTAAAACGTTCACAAAAAAACCGCTTATTTTATTTGAAGACAAAAGTGGCGATTTCAATTTTACTTTATATACTAATACGAGTAAGGTGCCTATCCAAACTTCATTATTGTATTTTACATCTAATGTAGCTCCTAAAAAGATAAGTGGAGATGAAAAATTAGACATCATTTATAAAATTGACATTGGCAACGGAAAAATATATGAGCACAAATACACGCTAAATGGAAAAGGCTATGCTGCTGACTTCAGTGTGAATGCGGTAAACCTATCTGATGTATTAGCCAACAACCAGCCTATTACCTTAAATTGGAAACAAGATTTGCCAGCACAAGAAGGTGGCATTGATGACGAGCGATTTAACACGGCATTGTATTTTATGAATAATGCCAAAGAAGAAGATGATTTATCAAGAGATAAAGACAAAGAAGTAGAAACTCCATTACATTGGGTTTCCTATAAGCAGAAATTTTTCAATACCTCTTTGATTGCAGCTAAAGAAAGCTTTAAAAGTGGCGCAAAGTTAAGCGTAGTAACACCAACAAATAACAATGCTATTGTAAAAACGTTTAGCACACAATTGCAAATACCATACAACAATAATAATGCATTTAGTTTCCCAATGCACATGTTTATGGGACCGAATAAGTACGATGAGTTGAAAAAAATGAACGTACAGCTGACGGAAATCGTGCCTTTAGGTTGGAGTATTTTAAGCATCATCAATAAGTATTTCATTATTCCGATTTTTCATTTCTTAAGTAAATTTATTTCAAACTATGGTATCATCATTTTGATTTTAGCAATAGTTATTAAGTTGGTTACTTTTCCATTCACATATAAATCGACGATTTCTATGGCGAAGATGAAAGTGCTAAAACCAGAGATTGACGAATTGAAAAAGAAATATCCTAGTCAGGCTGAATTTGGTCAGAAGCAAATGGAATTATATAGCCAAACTGGTGTGAGTCCGTTTGGTGGTTGCTTACCGATGTTATTGCAGATGCCGATATTGATTGCGATGTACCGCTTCTTCCCTGCCTCGATTGAGCTTAGACAGCAGCCTTTTTTATGGGCAACTGACTTATCAAGCTTTGATGCAATAATTAGCTGGACGCAAAACATACCTGTAATTAATTTCTTATTTGGCAATCACATCAGTTTATTTACAATACTAATGGCAGTTTCATCGATTGCAGTGACAAAACTTAGCAGTCAAATGCAGCCGAGTGCTGGTGCTGATGATATGATGGCACAGCAAATGAAATTGATGATGTACGTAATGCCTATCATGTTATTATTTATGTTTAACAAGCAACCTGCCGCTTTGAGTTACTACTATTTCTTGTTTAATGTGCTCACTTTAGGTCAAAATTGGTTTATCCAAAAATTCTTTATAGATGAAGACGAGATACACCGTCAAATACAAGAAAATAAGAAGAAACCACCTAAACAAAATTCTTTCCAACAAAGAATGCAAGAGATCATGAAACAACAACAAGAAGCACAGAAGAATAGAAAAAAATAAATTTGCTATGATTGTTATAAAAAAGTCGCAACAGGAGTTGCGACTTTTTTTTATAAGATGCATTTTGTATATTAGAATATGCCGTATAAACCTGCGCATCTTCCCATATTAAAAATGATAGTGCCTTTGCTCCTTGGCATTACGTTTTTTAATCATGTTGTATGCAATTTAACCGTATTACTATGCATCACTGTAGCTTGGATAAGTATTTGTATCATCAGCCATTTTAGCGTAAAAAATAAAACTACTAAAAATGTAAACGCGCTGTTTGTCTATACATGTTTGGTGCTAATTGGTGGTTTAATGATTACGAGTACTAGCTATGATAATCAGAAAAATCATTTTGCAAAAACAAATGCTGTATATGCACAAGGAATTATTGCAAAGTCTATTGAAGAAAAAGAAAAAACGTATAAAACTGTCATTGAAATCGAAGCAGTAATTGACAGTAATAAAAATAAAAAAAATGCTGATGGAAATCTATTGGTATATATTGAAAAAGACAGTATTGCAAAACAATTAGAAATTGGTGATGAGATTCTATTTAGATTACATCATAAACCGATTGGAACGCCACAAAACATTGGACAATTTGATTATAAAAAGTATTTAAAACACAAGCGTATTTTTCATCAACAATACCTTATAAAATCTGACCTGACAATAACACAAAAGCACAAAAGTTTATTTGTCAAGAGGATAAGCAATACTATTAGTATATATGTGCAGGCATA
>JADKZZ010000228.1 GCA_020848475.1 Chitinophagales bacterium
TAAATATGATTTGTGCATAATGAATTATGTGCAGCAACTGAAAGGCACAAAGCACTGTCCACTTTTCCAATTTCTATTAATGCTGTGATATATTCAAAATAACTTAAACCAGCGCCGCCATATTCCTCTGGAATTAAGATACCTAACAAACCTAATTCTCCAAGTTTGTGCATCGTTTCTACTGGAAAATGTTGCGTTTCATCCCATTCCAATACATAAGGTCTGATATGTTTTTCCGCAAAATCACGTACTGTTTGCGCAATCATTTGCTGGATTTCGGAGTACTCAAAGTTCATGAAATTATTTTTTTTGTAAAGATAGTAAAAAAAGCGTTGGGTCTCTACTTAGTTGATTTGTAAGCAATAAACCACTATCTAAATAGTTTTAATTCTGCACAAGTACGCTTCCTCACAAATCATGGCAGCATACTTGTACGAGTTAGTGATTTGTTGGTTGAAAACCATCGAAGGCGACAGTTAGTGATTTGTTGGTTGAAAACCAACAAAGGAGAGGGAAATCAAAGGCGAGGAGCAAATTCCAAAGAGTATAACAACATTAATCAATTGCAACATACGGCAACATCTTATCATAATGCTCCGGATGATCTTTTACGAAGTAAAGATTCTTAATATCTTCAATTGTTTCAAATGGTTTTACTTTAGTGCGATAACCAATAATTTGTTTTGCAATTGTAGAAAAGAAATAAGGATTTGCCGTTAACTCTTCAAATGTTGCTGTATTAATATTTAGCTTCTTAATTTTCGCTGGTTTGATACTTAAATTCTTTTTGAATTTCTGAAATACAGAATCTTCAATACCATATACATGTTTGACTTGATTGATAGAATAAAACCCTCCTAATTTATCTCTGAAGCTTACAATTCTTTGGGCAAATACTTTTCCGATACCATATAGTTTTTCGTATTCTTCTGCTGTGGCAGAATTTACTTCTATCTTAAAATCAAACTTATTATTTATTACTGTCGATTGCTCTTTGCTATTGAAATTATTTGTGGCGTTGTATTCTTCCTTAGCACTATAGTTATTGGCATAACTTATCTTCGCATCATTGATTTGACGTTGGAGTTGTTCAAATTTTTCTTCATCTAGCTTACTCATCTTTGTATCGTCGATGGCGAAATAATTGACCACATATTTCTTCGCAACAATACTTATGACAATCACTACACACAATAGCAAAATGCCATTTCGCTCTGAACGTGTGAAACCCTGTTTGTATGATTTATTCATTATTAACAAATATAAAAAAAGGTCTCGAAATTCGAGACCTTTTTTTATATACTGTCAACTATTTATTATCTGAATATCAAGTTGAATTCTACACGTCTGTTTGAAGCTCTGCCAGCAGCCGTTTTATTGTCGCCAACTGGTTTTGTTTCGCCATAACCTGCAGAAACTAATCTTGAAGCAGCAATTCCTTTACCTGTTAAGTATGTAACAGCAGCAGCAGCTCTATCTTGAGATAATTTCAAGTTTTTAGCGTCATCACCAACATTATCTGTATGGCCATCTACGTTTACATCATAGTAAGGATATTCTTTCAAAATAGAAGCAACCTCATCTAAGATTTTGAAAGATACTGGTTTGATTGTTGCTTTACCTGTTTCGAATTGGATATTACGAGCAGCAAATGCTAAACGTTTTTTTACTTCTTCTTTTACTTCAGGGCAACCTTTATTAGATGCAGGACCTGCAACTTCTGGACATTTATCTTCATTATCCATTACGCCGTCGCCATCTTTATCTGGGCAACCTTGCGCGATGAATGAGCCAGCAACATCTGGACATTTATCTTTTTCGTTGATGATACCATCACCATCTCTATCTGGATCAGGGCAACCACCAAATTTAGCAATACCTTTTACATCAGGACATGCATCTTTGGCATCGATGATACCATCGCCATCTCTGTCTGGGCAGCCATTAAATTCTACTAAGCCAGGAACTGTAGGGCAATCATCTTTGCTATCTTCAATGCCATCGCCATCTGTGTCTGGGCAACCGTTAAACTGTGCTAAACCAGCAACTGTAGGGCAAGCATCGTCAATATCGTAAATGCCATCACCATCTGTATCGATTGGTTTGGCAACAACAGCAGCTACTGTATCTTCTGCTAATTCTTTTCCTTTACCTAAATCAACCATGATGCCAGCACCAAAGAAGATATGGTCGTTTGCATTTTTTACAGCGAAGCTGTAACCACCATTCACATTTAATGCGATGTTGTTTGCAATTTTGAAATTAATACCTGCACCGATTGGAATACCAAAACCGTGAACTGACTCTTTGTAAAGTGGTGTTTCAGCCCAAGAGCCTTGTAATTTTGCAAATAAGTAAGGAGATACCGCAGCGTCTTCTTTTAAAATGTAACCGTTATTAAATTTATACGCAACCACTGCCGCATATAATACATTATATGTGTTAATAGCAGGAGCACTTGCATCTGTTTTTGAAGAAAATGCATGGCTACCTAAGTCAGCACCAACTGCTACTGATGAATTGGGATTATACCAAAATGTAAAGCGTGGCCCAAAAGACACTGGCGTTTTGAAAGTAGTTACCTTTTTGTTGGCAGGTGAAATATAATCTGCTACTTCCATGCCGATGCCTAAGCTAAATCTGTTGTTTCCTACTGCACTTTTATTACTCTTAGGTGGCTTTTTAGCACCTAAAGATACTGAGCTAGCTAATACAAGCAGTGCACATAATAATACGATACCTTTTTTCATAAAGACTTTAGTTTAATTTATTGGTCAAAAATAGTGTTAATTTATATTAATTCACAAATTTAAACAACTTTTTTAGTAAATTATTACAAAATCGTTGATTTTGTGTAACTGATTGTTGATAACTAATTA